>JANMNK010000287.1:0-11009 GCA_031373875.1 Pirellulaceae bacterium
CCTTGAACTGCGGAATGGGAGATTTCAGCACGCACCATTTCATCGCACCAGTTGCGATGTCGGCGAGCCGAAGAACTAGGAATTTGCTGCGTTTCCCAGTTTTCTTTAGGTTATTTTGAGCACACCGTTTGAGTCACCGAAGCTATCTGCTTTGATACCGACTTGATGGAGCATCCACAGATACAGATTGCAGAGCGGCGTGTTATCTGGATATCGAACATGCACGTTGGCTTCCAGCCGACCACCTGCTCGTCCCAGCAGAATGATAGGGAGGTCGTTATGGTTATGACGATCGCCGTCTGAAATGCCGCTGCCGTACAGGATCAAACAATTGTCGAGTAGCGATGCGCCGTTCTCTTGTATACTCGCGACTTGATCTATGAAGTTGGCGAACTTGGAGAGATGGAAAGCGTTAATCTTTTGAACCTTAGCTTGTTTGTCTTCGCTCTTGCCGTGATGCGACAGATCGTGATGACCTTCGGGAGCACCGATTTCTGGATAGCCCCGATTGCTGCCTTCGTTTGCGTACATGAATGTGACGACTCGCGTTGAATCGCTCTGAATTGCCAGGGCAGTCATGTCCATCATCAATTTGCAATGCTCGTCCCATTCTCGAGGAACGCCAGCAGGTCGCGGATAATTGGGGATGCCATCCTCGCCAACTCGCAGCTTGTCCGATTTGACGATACGATTTTCGACGTCGCGAATGGCATACAAGTACTCGTCAAGTTTCCGTTGGTCAGCCGCGCCGAGTTTTCGCTGCAGGTCTTTGGCATCTTCTTGAACGAAATCGAGGATGCTTTTGCGATGCTCGATCTTTTGCGATTTGTTCTTTGCCGCTCCCGCAACATTTTCGCCGGTAAACAATCGATCGAAGATCGCTGCCGGGTTTATCTCCTTGGCCAAGGGGCTTGTTGAGTTTCGCCAAGACAAGTTACTGGAGTAAGCACAACTGTAACCGCTATCGCAGCTACCGGCTTGGGCGCTCCCTTCGAGACCCAACTCAAGCGATGGTAGTCTTGTTTTGGCGCCTAATGCAGCAGCGGCGACTTGGTCCACGGAAACGGAATTTTGGATATCAGCCCCGTCGGTCTTGCGCGGATGTGCACCCGTCAAGAAAGCTGCGCCGCTACGCGCATGGTCTCCGCCGCCGTCGCCGTGAGCATGGGCACCATCCAAAGTCAGCCCCGTTAGAACAGTCAAATACTTCCGATGGTTATCGAGCACTTTGAGCGTTTCGGGTAATTCAAAACCTTTACCTTCTTTCTTTGGTGTCCAAGCGGGCATATGGGCACCGTTGGGAACATTAAAAAATAGGATTCGCAAAGGCGCTTCTGGTGCAGTAGAACCACGAACCGATTGAATGGGTGTCATGATATCCATCAATGGAAGAGCAATGGTTGCACCCATTCCACGAAGAACCGTACGTCGCAATAGTCTTGGAGCCATTACAGTGCCTCACGTTCCCCGTGGCGTTGAAATGCATCGCTCACGAGAATTTCTGTTACCAAAGTAGAAAAACGATAATCGTCTGCTTTTAGTTTGACCAGTATTTTGTCGACCGTACACCGATCGTAATATTCTAGGCCTCGTCCTAATGCAAAGCACATCATCTTTTCGGTCAAGCATCGGGCAAACTGATCGGGGTTCTTGGACCGGAGAGTTCGAATGAGATCGCCTGCATGTTTAACGGAGGAACCATCGGGAAGAACGCCGCTCGCATCGATCTTTTCGCCAGCGTCTTGAGTCCGCCACAGTCCAACAGCATCAAAATTCTCAAGCGCCAAACCCAGCGGGTCCATCAGTTTATGACAGCTTGCACAAGCCGCATTAGCGCGATGTTGTTCAATTTGCTCGCGCAACGTCCCGGTAAGTTTTCCTTTTTCAAGTTCCGGGACGCCGGGTGGAGGATTGGGAGGCGGAGTACCGAGCACATTGTCGAGTATCCATTTCCCTCGCTTGACGGGGCTTGTTCGTGTGGGATTACTCGTGACTGCGAGGATCGAAGCCTGCGTGAGCAGGCCCATTCGCGGTTGTCCACTGAGGCTGACTTTTCGGAATTCCTTGCCCTTCACGCCTGCGATTCCGTAGTATCTCGCGAGGTCTTCGTTGAGATAAGTGAAATCGCCATCGAGTAGCGTCATTATGCTCATATCGTCTCTCATGACACCAGCAAAGAACGTGAATGTCTCGCGGCGAGCCAGTTCGCGAATACGTTCGTTCCAGCTTGGGAATAGCTGGGAGTTGGGTTGAAACAAATCGAGTTTGCGAAGAGTCAACCACTGGCCCGCAAAATTCTCTACGAACTCATTCGCTCGTTTGTCTTGGATCATACGATTGACTTCGCTGCGAATGACCTCCGGTTTGTCGAGTTCTTTTTTCATTGCAAGCTGGAGCAGTCGATCGTCTGGCATGGTACTCCAAAGAAAATAACTAATGCGTGTCGCTAACTCGAATTGGCTGATCTTTGGATATTCGCTCGCTTTTATTTCTTTGGGTACTTGCTCCACTTTGAATAAGAAATGGGGCGAAATGATAAGGGCTTGAATTGCGAGGCGGATGCCTCCTTCGTAGGACTCACCTTCTTCGTGCGCTTTCGTTGCAAGTTGAACTATACGGTCCAATTCTGCTTTAGTAGCAGGGCGACGAAACGCTCGACTCGCCAAGGGTTGCAAGACTTTTCGAAACGCTTCTTCCGGTGGGACGAGCGAACTAGGTTGCGCGATAACAATTTTCTTGTGAGATTCGGGAAGCGATTCGGCGACGGTCGGTTCCGCAGGCTTTCTGCTTCCAAGTCTTACGTTATAGAGATAGGCATTCCGATCCTGAGCGGGCGATTTCCCTTTAGCTTCAATGTAAAAGTCGTTGATGAATTCAATCTTGACGGTACGTTTGCCGCTACGGAGTCGAAGCGGGATCGAATAGACTTTGGGGGTTTCTACTTCGGCGGCAATCGCTATTTCACGAATTTTTTTACCATCGACGGAGATGGCCATACGCGATGGATCATCCCCAGCCTTGGATGCGCTCATATTCAGTTCGAGCGTATAGGCACCCGGCCATGGTGCTTGTTCAGAAAACTCGGCGAATCCGTTCGCGAAAAAAGTCAAACGGCCGTTACCTTTGCTGACCCCGTTCTTAAAGGAAAGCTGTTCGCCACTCAAACTGATTTCGAACAGTTGACCTGGCTCGGGCGCGAAAATGGCTTGGCTGGTAATATCCTCCGCTGCAGCCAAATACTTTTCCATGAGTATCGGAGGCAGCGTCAATACGTCTCCAATGTTGTCGAAGCCGTACCCAACGTCATCACCGGGGAAGTCCGACGCAGGGGCATAGTCGATTCCCAAGAGATCTCGAATCGTATTGCGATACTCGTTACGGTTCAGACGACGCAAAGTAACTCTGCCAGGATTTGGTGTGCGGCCACAATCTACATCGGTGATCATCGAACGCAGCCAATCTACAAGTTTAGCGCGATCTTCAGGCGACAAAGGGTCTGCGTCCGGCGGGGGCATGTCACCAATATCGACTCGCTGGATAATTTTTTCCCAAGTCTTACGTTCCTTGAGAACTGACTTTGCGGTGGGGAAGTGGTTTAATGCCATGCCACCTGCCGGTTCGGTACCGCTGTGGCAATCAAAACACGTCCGCTCAAGCAATGGTAAAATCTGTTTCTGGTATTCCTGATCGCGGGAAGCCAAATCGGTGCCCAGGGCGTCTCGGGAAAGGCCAAGAGCTGTCGTCAGAAAAATGACCAAGGGTATTCGTAGCGATGCAAGCATATGTCGGGAATCGAGAGCGAAAACATGTTTGGGTTAATGACGAAAACAATAACCATCCCTATCATTGTAAGCGACGAGACTAGACTTAGGCATATCCAAAAAACAAAGCATTCCGAGAAAAACGATGTCTACCGAACCCGATACACAGCTTGCACAGAAAAAATGTCTTCCATGCGAAGGAGGTATCGAAGCTTGCTCGATTGATTCTGTACATTCCAACCTCGCAAAAATCCCCGGTTGGAGATTGACTGCCGATAATTTGCGTATCAGACGAGATTGGAAGTTGAAGAATTTTGTCCAAGCGTTGGACTTGCTCAATCGAGTTGGTGCAATAGCCGAGAGCGAAGGCCACCATCCGGATTTGCACTTAGAAAGCTATCGAAATGTTTGGATTGAAATTTGGACGCACGCAGTCGGCGGACTGACGGAGAATGATTTTATTCTTGCTGCCAAGATCAATGAAATCGCTCCGCCGAATTGAATGACAGCAGGTTTTAGTTGGGCAGACAAGGCCACAAAGCTCATCACATAAAAACCACTTTGTCTGCGCGATCGCTAGCCAGGATTGGCTCACCGAAATTTTTGCCATTTTGAATTTCAGTTTACAGTAACAACCACCTGCAATAAGAATTCATGAACAACGACGGCAAAGAAGTTCGACGAATTGCGGTGATTGGCGGTGGGATTTCGGGACTAGCGGCTGCTTGGTATTTGCAGCTTTCCGCCGAAGTTGAGGTGCACCTTTTCGAATCTTCCTCGCAAGTCGGAGGCGTGATCGATACATGGTACGACCAAGACAGGATCATTGAGCTTGGTGCCGACAACTTTGCAACCCTGATTCCCGATGCCAAGAATCTTTCGCAAGAGTTGGGCCTGCTCTCTGAGTTCATATCACCCAATCAAGAAAACCGACTTGCTCGCGTTCTATGCCGAGGAAAACTGGAGCCGATACCCGTTGGCTTTACGATGCTGTTGCCGTCACGGGTTGGTCCGATTCTCTCATCGAACATTTTGACTTGGCCAGGAAAGCTCCGGGTGCTTGCCGAATGGTTCATCCCGCAGCGTAAATCGGATGCCGACGAAAGCCTCGAGTCATTTGCAGTGCGCCGACTTGGACGACAAGCTTTTGAGCGACTGGTTGAGCCGATTGTCGGTGGCATTTTCACTGCGGATGCATCGAACCTCAGCATGCAAGCTGCTTTACCGCAGTTTTGGGAAATGGAACGCAAGCACGGTGGGCTCCTACGTGCTCATCAAGCGAGCAAGAAAGGAACCGATGAAAGTTCACGAAAGCGACAGCTTGCGGAGAAAGCTTCGGGCGCTCGTTATGAACAGTTTATGGCTCCCAAGCAAGGCATGCGATGGTGGATTGATGCGATCGCTGCCCGGCTCGACAAGACTGCTTTCCATCTACACACGGCGATCGATAGCGTGCGGCGCGAAGCGAATCAATGGCGTGTTGAATGCGTTCCAAGCACTTCACAACAATTTACATCGCCATCAAGTCATAGCTCAGTCTCTGAATCGAGTTTTCAAGGATCGACGGTATTTGACGGTGTTTGTTTGGCTGTGCCTGCCAAGCAAGCTGGCAAGATCATGCAAATCCAATCACCAGAGCTGTCAGCCGAGTTGGCCCAGATTCATTATGCCTCGAGTGCAGTTGCTGTGATGATCGTCAATCGCAACGAAATCCCCAAAGGAATACTCTGCTTTGGAGTTGTTGTACCAAAGTGTGAAAAACGAAATGTACTGGCGATCAGCTTTACAAGCGAAAAGTATCCGGGCCGAGTCGCACCGGACGAGATTTTGGTGCGGGTGTTTATGGGTGGGGCGCTGCACCAGGACTTGCTTGCCCGTTCGGACGACGAGTTGATGGAGCTAGCTTGGCAGGACTTGCAATTGTGCACGGGAATTCGAACCCCCCCAACAACGAAGCGGCTAGTTCGTTGGCCGGAAGCAATGCCGCAATATTGCGTGGGGCATGCACAACGAGTGGAACGAATTGGCCGCATTTCCGTCGAACTTCCAGGGTTTGCATTGGCGGGAAATGCCTATTCTGGTGTCGGTATCCCGCAATGCGTGCGTTCTGGACGGTTGGCCGCCCGGCAAATTCTCCATCAACTGGGTGTGTCAGTTCTGGACGGGGATGATACGGCGGTCCATAATCAAAACTTAGGTTAAGTAGATGGTTTGGGTGGATGTTGCCCGTCTGATATGATTGTAACGATAAGAACGACTGGCGAGTCCGTTTGTCGGATAAATCGACTTACGAAACCTTCGGACGCTCAATCTTATAACACGTAAATCGCCGGTAACCTAGGGTTGCCAAGCCAGCTTGAAATTCTCACTCGTTTTGAAAGGGACTTACACTTTATGAAGTCTTTCCGATTTCCTCGCCGATTCAAATCGGTTCTAGCGTCTGCAATTCTGGCAAGCTTTACGGGTTTGGCTGTGCAAGCCCAAGAGCCAGAATACCCTCCAATGGAAAAGATAGTTGAGGGATTTACGCAAGTGGAGTCCCGTTCACCGGACGGTCAAAAGCTTTGCAGCATTTGGACGCGCGACAAAGATTCGCAGATGTACTTGGAGTTGCCAAAAGACTTTGCAACCAAGAAATATTTTATTGCGTTAACGGTCAGCAGCGGCGATCAGTTTGCTGGTCTTCAATCGGGTGATTTTTACGTCTACTTCCGCCAATACAATAAGCGGGTTGCGATGATCATTCCAAATATGGACATCCGGTCCAATGGAGAACCCGAGTCGAAAGCATCAGTCAAGCGACTATTTACGGATCGCATTCTCCTGGACGTACCCATTGTGACGATGGTTCCACGCGGTGGAGCCCTGATTGATGCCGATGCGTTGTTCGTAGGCCAATCCGGAAGTTTCTTTGGCGGTCAAGTTCGCGTTTCTAATCCAAGTCTTACACGTATCGTCAAAGCGAAAGCATTTTCAAAGAACGTCGAAGTAGCTTTTGAAGTTGTCGGTGCTGGTGGAAAACTGCAAACTATCCACTATTCGCTGAGCGAGATTCCTGAAGATAACGGGTATCGTCCCCGCAAAGCTGATGAACGCATCGGTTATTTCACAACTTCGTTTTCCGATCTTGGAATTTACGATGACGAAAAGACTCGAATCCGATACGTCAATCGTTGGCGTTTGGAGAAGCGAGATCCTAAACTGAAGATCAGCCCTCCTGTTGAGCCAATTCACTTCTACATTGAACACACGACGCCCGTTCGTTATCGCCGATGGGTAAAAGAAGGAATCGAATACTGGAATAAGGCTTTCTTGAACGTCGGTTTCTCGGATGCGATCAAAGTCAGTTATCAGGATACGAACGATCCGAAGACAATGGAATTGGATCCGGAAGATGTTCAGTACAACTTCGTCCGTTGGCTTAATAATGACGTTGGAACCGCAATCGGACCAAGTCGCGTTCACCCGCTAACGGGAGAAATTCTCGACGCCGATATTGTTTTGACCGATGGTTGGATTCGTCACTTCAATTTTCAATTCCATGATTTGCTTCCGGAATTGGCGATGGAGGGACTCAATCAAGAATCGCTGTCTTGGCTGTCGGATCATCCAAACTGGGATCCTCGTTTGCGAATGGCACCGCCATCCAATCAAAAGTTCCTCGAAAATCGAATCGCTCATGTTGCAAACCAGCAAAACGGTGGCAATCCGTTTGCACACGTTAATTCGAAGCTTTTGGGCGACGATCTCTACGATGGTTTGACGGGACGAACTAGCCAAGTAAACGGTTATTGCCTCGCTTCGCGTGGCAAACAAATGGATATGGCTATCGCGCGGATGGCGATCGAAATGATGCTGACAGAGGATCCGAAACCGGGCGACAAGCCAGCGGAACCGAAGGAAGAACTGCTCGATGCGATGCCAGAGTCCTTTATCGGTCCTTTGCTGGCTGAATTGGTAGCGCACGAAGTTGGTCACACTTTGGGACTGCGTCATAACTTTAAGGCTTCCGGACTATACAGTCTTGCGGAAATCAACAGCAACGCACTTAAAGGCAAAAAGCCTTTGGCGGGTTCTGTGATGGATTACTTGCCAATCAATATTCCGTTTGAAGTTGGCGAGACCCAAGGCGATTGGTCCATGATTGGTATCGGTCCTTACGATATGTGGGCTATTGAATACGGCTACACACCAGATGAAGCCAAGTTGCCGGATATTCTCAAACGCGTTGCGGAACCCGAGTTGCAATACGCCACGGACGAAGATACCGGCGGTCCAGACCCGTTAGCTCGTCGATACGACTACAGCAAAGATCCATTGGATTACGCAGAGAATCAAATTCGATTGATTAAGCTATATCGCGGTCGGTTGCTTGAGAAATTCGTCAAAGCGGGGGATAGCTGGGCCAAGGCGCGTCGCGGTTATGAACTGACTTTGATGGAGCAAACAAAAGCACTTAGCATGATGGCCAACTGGATTGGTGGCTCAAATGTGAATCGAGACAAGAAGGGCGATCCAGGCGACCGCAAGCCGCTGACGCCTGTTCCTGTCGAGCAACAGCGCAAAGCGGTGAATTTCTTGATTATGAACTCGTTCCGCGATGACGCGTTTGCTCTCAGTCCTGCACTCTTGGAACGACTGAGTGTCGATAAGTGGGCAGACGAAGGATTTAGCTCTTCGGGTGAGCCGACGTTCCCGATCCATGATAGGATTTTGGGCATTCAGGCTTCGGCAATGACTATGTTGCTGAATCCATCCACGCTACGTCGCGTGCTCGATAACGAGCAAACGGTGCCTGCCGATCAGGATGCGCTAACACTGCCTGAGCTTCTGGACACGGTCAACAAGGAAGTTTGGTCGGAACTCGATGCAGCACCCGCTGGGCCAGTTTCTGCTCGAAAGCCCCGCATTAGTTCTTTCCGTCGCAATTTACAACGCGAACACGTTGAGCGACTGATAGATCTTACAATGCCGAATTCGGGGCGATCTGCTTCGTCGAAACCGATTTCCACGCTTGCACTGATGCAACTGAAAACGTTGAAGACAAAGTTGGAAAGCGTCCTAAAAAGCGGGCAGGAAATGGATCCCTATTCCATTGCTCACATCACCGAAGTGGATGCAAGAATCGGGAAAGCGTTGAACGCCGAATACGTGTTCAACATGCCCCAGAGTTTTGGCGGCGGCGGTGCTCCGATGATCATCTTCGGAAAACCCGAGATGCAGTATCCAACCAGTGAATCCAGTTTACCTTTGGAGACGGTTCCTGTTGAAGTAGATAGGCTTCCGGCGGACGAGCCAAAGGACGGCAACAAGTAGTTCATTTTTGAACGAAGTTTGTCGGATTGATTCTTCAAAAAGTAGAAAGGCCGCGGCAGTTTGTCGTGGCCTTTCTTTTTTTGCTTCGTTCGAATTGTCAGATCGATCGAGGTAACGCTTTGGAATGGCCGTACCCAAGGTCGGGACTCTGGGACAGTCCATCGGGACGCTTTCCGTTGATTCGTGACGTTAATTGCAAGGAAGTAAGGTTGCCAGCAATTGTTGCATTCGAGCCGTTGAGTTGCGTTTAATTCCCTTGCCGGAGACAGGTTGAAGTCAAGCGACAACATGTGCTAAAAAGAAAAGCCTCCGGAACTTCAGTGAAGAAGAGGAGGCTCAAAGCAATGTGAACAGACACCGGAAATGGCGTCGAGTGAATCCTGGTACAGGCATCCCTGCCTGCACCCCAACAAAAAGGGAGTTGGCGAAATTCGCTTCTCACCTTCTAAAGTGTATTCGGAATATCCAATATACAATGATCAATCAGTAGGAGCCGTAAGTTCGTAACGCGCGATCGAGATAAAGATGCACTATTTAATTGGCTGGCCAATGACCGATTCTTGCGGGAGGGCGTTCTGCATGTTTGGCAGTGTGGTATGTGTGTAGCCGTCAGATGACATCTGTGGATAATCTCCATAACCTACGCCAACGTTTTCGCAACCGATACAATCACCATCCCCTGAGGCAACTTCCGTTCCCTGTGCATAATCAATCGGCGCTTGTGTTGCATTCATACATCTGGAGGCTACACAAGAGCCGCCTCGGTTGCAAAACGGCAACCAACCGCGACCACAGCCCGTAAAGGTAAGCATAAGGCTGGCTGTTACCAATGCAAATCGTTTCATGACAAATACCCCAACTGTGAAAAAGCTTACGACCGTTCAACTCAAAAAGTGAACCGAACAAACATACTTCACGGGTACCGTTGTGCAAACGAAACATGTTTATTTTTTGCAACTTGGTTTGTTGCATTAAAACACCATTCATTTTCACTCACTTTTAGGTGAGCGGACGATACGACAAGTTGAGTAAATCCAAATCCCATGTGTACTGATTGTAATCACAGTAGCGAGCGATACAGTTATAACGCGGCAGCAACGACGTTTCCGTGCACGTCGCCATATTCGGCGATAGGGATTCAATCTATCAAATTCTTGTTTTTGCTCTTTGTGTTATTATCGAATAGCTTCTTTGTCGTAAAAGGAATTTCTGCGCAAGACTTTTGCGATCGATGCGAAATCTACGAAGTGAGTACACGGCATCTGGGCTGTTGTCTTATGCCGCTTGCCGAAAATCGGCATTCGCTCGAAGTCTGCAAATTGCAATCCAACGGCGATTGGGTTGCTTCCAATATTGAAACGATTGCGAATGACCGGGGCGCGGACAAGGATCGGGTGACGATCTTTTATATTCATGGAAATTGGATGACACGCGAGAATGCGCGGAGTCGTGCTGAGTTTCTATGTCGCCTCTTTCAATGCCAAACGACGATACCATTTCGAATCGTGATGTTATCCTGGCCTAGCCAAAGGGAACGCCATCCAGTCCAGGACATTAAAGAAAATGCAGATTGCACGAATGTCCAAGCATTTCATTTGGCTTGGTTGTTAAGTCGTATGCCTGCTGATGAGCCCGTTTCGATCATGGGTTTTTCCTTTGGTGGCCGCGTGGTGACAGGTGCTATGCATTTGATAGCCGGAGGGCAAATCTCAAACTTGGGATTAAATGATTTTGCAGGGACGGAAATTTACTCGCCTGATCAACTTAGGAAATATCGCGTTTCACTCGCCGCGCCCGCTTTGGATCGCTCGTGGATTTCACCGGGAAAACAGCATGGAAAGGCCATGGAGAGCATTGATCGTTTGGTCAATCTTTACAATTCCAAAGACCCCGTATTGCGACGTTTTCGATTTGTTGACTTTGCTAGGCCGA
>JANMNK010000308.1:0-1600 GCA_031373875.1 Pirellulaceae bacterium
TATAGCAGTTTGAGCCACGTTGGTTTTATCACGTTGGGTCTGTTCTCTCTCAACCAAGAAGGTTTGGGCGGTGCGGCTCTGCAGATGTTCAACCACGGAATTACTACGGCGGCGATGTTCCTTTTGATTGATAGTTTGATCATGCGTCGAGGTACGCATTGTTTGACAACGGGTAGTCATGGCTTGGGGTCGGTCTTTCCTCGGCTGTCGTTATTCTTTTTCTTTTTCGTCGCGGCAGGTGCTGGCGTTCCGGGTCTTAATAACTTTGTTGGCGAAGTCTTGACGCTATCGGGCATGGTTCTCCGCCATCCGGTTCTCGCTGTTGCAGGAATGCTCGGTGTTGTGCTGGGTGCTTGGTACGCGTTTCGATTGCTGCAAAAGCTATTTATGGGACCGTACGAACGAAGCAAGATTCATGGCGAATCGGTAGCCTACGACGTTGGGATGCGTGAGACTGCGGTTTTTTCTGCGCTTGCAATTATCTGCATCTTTCTTGGAGTACTGCCGCAGCGAGTGCTTGATACGATTCGTCCTGATGCCCGTCGTATTGCGATTGTGTGTTTTACCGCGATGAAATCCTTGCCCGAAACGGCAGATATTGAAAAATTGTCCAGTGTTTCCCTTTCAGATATAGAGTTGCCGTAATGGACCTATCCGTTCCATCTGTTTTATTGGATCTCAAGATCGTTGCGGCCGGATCGACTTTGATGATCGCTGGCTGTTTGGTTTTGCTTGGCGGAATCTTTGAAACCAGCCAAGACGATAACGCATCGCAATCCCGCAGTTCGACTTTCTGGGCTGTGTGTTCGCTCATTGCGATTGGAATCGCGGCAGCATATGGGTTTGGAGCACCTGGGTCGGACGAGATTCAATCTCAGCGATTATTTCGATCAGACATTATCTCGCGTTCTTCGCAATCCCTTGCCTTGCTAGGCGGAGCGATCACGATTCTGCTTGGTTTCCATTCGGTACCGAAGCGTTTTGTATCGGAGTATTATGGCTGCCTGTTGCTGCTTTTGTCGGGAATGGTTTTTGTCGGAGCTTCAAACGATTTAGCCGCTTTGGTTTTGGCTTTGGAACTAGTTAGTATTCCAACGACGGTCATATTGGCGATGACGCGTGCGGACCAGCGAGGAAGCGAAGCGACTTTGAAGTACTTTACGCTTAGTGCGTTCGCTTCGGCGATATTCTTACTTGGAATCTCCTATCTCTACGGATTAGCCGGAACAACGGAAATTCCGAAGATCGTCATGCTGCTATCCGATCAGCCGTCGATCTTACTTAAGCTTGCTATTGGTCTCGTTTTGAGCGGCATGTGTTTTCGCGTTGCTGCCGTGCCGTTTCATTTTTACGCACCCGATGTTTTCGAAGGAACATCTGCAACTGCTGCTTCGTTGTTGTCTGTGGCCCCGAAGGTCGCTGGCTTTTTGGTGCTTGCGCGATTTTTATCCGGAAGCCTATTGAACGCGGAAATCGTCAACGTCATCGTTCCGGTTTTGATTGGTTTGGCAGTGGTCACGATGACCATCGGCAATGTGTTGGCACTGGTGCAAGACAGCGTCCGACGTATGTTGGCTTATTCAAGCGTTGCACACTCGGG
>JANMNK010000322.1:0-9300 GCA_031373875.1 Pirellulaceae bacterium
ATGGCAGATTCGTAGCAAACCTACCTCGCATGCGCAATTGCTGTGCCAAAACTCACGATTCGAAAACAGTTTTCCAAAGTCAGCGGCATTGGGCTAGCGCCGTACCGCTAACAACACCGGCGGCTAGCGCCGTACCGCTCACAAATGCTACGGCATGGCGCGCAGCGCACGAGCGGCTCTATCGACACCTCTGCGCGCGGACACCGGACAAGCCCGATGCCACGCTCGAAGACCTCCAACCGCTCTACCAAGCCGTGGCCCACGGCTGCCAGGCGGGCTGGTATCAGGAGGCGTTTGACAAGGTTTACACTGATCGCATCCAGCGTGGCATGGGCAACGACGGTTTCTACCCCGTGAGAAAGCTCGGCGCGTTGGGCTGCGATTTGGTAGCCATAAGCCATTTCTTTGTGACCCCGTGGAGCCTTCTCTCGACTGCGTTATCGGATCCCGCTAAAGCATGCCTGTTGAACGAAGCAGGTTTTCGCTTGCGCGCCCTGGGCCGGCTGACCGAGGCCCTCGATCCTATACGGGCTGGGCTGGAGAATTTCGTCAAGCAGGACGATTTGAGACTTGCCGCAGTCAGCGTTAACAACCTTAGCGAGCTGGAGCAGACGCTGGGCGAGGTGACCGGGGCGGTGGGGGACGCCTCGCGGAGCGTGACGTACGCCGACCGCAGCCGCGATGCGTTTTGGCGGATGGGAACGCGCACGACCCATGCCGACGCCCTGCACCAGGCGGGCCGCCGGGCCGAGGCGGAGGCGCTCTTCCGCGAGGCCGAGCAGATGCAGGCCGAGCGCCAGCCCGCCTACCCGCTGCTGTATTCCCCGCCGTGCTTCCAGTATTGCGACCTGCTCCTCGCCGCAGCCGAACGGGCGGCGTGGCAGATTGTCGTCTTTCGCTCCGCGAAAGAACGCTCCTTTCGCGGAGCGAAAGGCGACATTGAAGACTGCCGCGACGTCTCGGAGCGCGCGATGCAAACGCTCCCGATTGCCGAGCGCAACAACTGGCTCCTCGACATCGCCCTCGAACACCTCACGCTGGGCCGCGCCGCGCTCTACGCGGCGATCCTCAACCAATCGAAAATCGAAAATCAAAATTCCCAAATCGACCAAGCCGTTTCCGGCCTGCGCCGAGCCGGCACCGTCGCGTTCCTCGTGCGCGGCCTCCTCACCTGCGCCTGGCAGCGGTGGCTCACCGGCGCTCGCACCGGCCCCGACAGCGCGCAGAGCGACCTGGACGAAGCCTGGGAAATCGCCGAACGCGGGCCGATGCCGTTGTTTATGGCGGATATTCATTTGTATCGGGCGCGGCTGTTTGGAAGTTTGGAAGTTTGAAGTATGACGTGGGAAGTGTGAAATATCCGTGGAACTCGCCTGAGCACGATCTGGCCGAAGCTCGCCGGTTGATTTTCAAGCATGGTTATTTGCGGCGCAAGGAAGAACTCGAAGATGCGGAGGCGGCTATTTTGGGTTTTGATACGACGCAATAGTACGTTGCTTGTCTGCGAGCAAACTGAGGTTGCTGTGAAATTGGCTGTTCGAGGGAGGGGTGGAAGAGAGAGAGATTTTGCAGAAAAATTGGGGCCAAAAATATTTGCGCGGACTGTTGGTGCGGAACAGGGGCTTGGTTGCTTAATAGAGCCATGGGAGGAATCGCCAAGTGCGCGATTGGTACTCTTTGTAAGTGGCGAAGTGTTTTATGAGCAAAGTCTCTTCGTGCCGTGTCTTGACTATCAAGACGACAACCAAAGCCAGCCAAGTGATTATTCGCCATGGCTGTGGGTTAGTCAGTACAAGTCCAAACGCGGCGATCATCAGGCCGCTGTACATGGGATGACGAATAAAACGATAAGGGCCATGTTCAAGCAGCACGGCGTGTTTGGACGGATCGGGCATGACGCGTAATCGAAACAAGCCCATCGTGATCCAAGCCCATATGGCGATCATCGAGCCTATTGCAGCGATGACGTAGCAGACGATGCAAAATGGTTTCCATCGCAACGTAACGAAAATTGCCGCAGCAAGACTAAATTGAGCAAGGACAATCGCGATTACAAAGATTCGCGAATAGAGCGGGGAGTTGCCGGAGGCAGCGTCGTCGCTATTCATTCGGGCCCGTCCGTTGTCGTTCGTCTGGGGTTGATTTTTTCGCGCGATGACATTTCGGACCAGCGAGTAACCGTCTGAAAATCTCTACCGAGTCGTTCCATCGTGGAGAATGCCGTCAAAAAGTCGACTTGAATTGGCATGGTTTTGTTTGCGGGAACGATGGCCACCGAACCGGACCATGGATCGGGCGACCCTGGAAAATAGACCGTCACGCTTCCGTTTGAACTCCGTTCGACTTCGAGCCCAAGACGAGTCATGTCTTCGGGGCCGTTCACGAGAATCGGCTTTAGGTTTTCGTGAAAAGGATGTCCTCCGATGTTCCCAGAAAGCTGATCTTTGACGACAGCATAACGAGGGAAAGCGATGAGCAAGTACTTTTCGATCTTTTGCGTAAATTGTCGAGCGATGGATCGTTTGGCAATGACGCCCGCGAGAAAACAAAGTGCGAGAATGGAGGCAAACCCAATTGCCAGCAAGATGCTGTAAGCGTTAACAGAGTGAAACGGCAAATAAGAATCGACCACGCGGGCCGTTGCGACACAGACTTGCGCAATCTTGCCGAGCAGCACGCCGATGACAATCAACGGCAGCAGGAAGAATAGACCGCCGATCGCTGTTGTGCGAAGAACGCCGAGGAAGTTTTTGCAACGGTTGGATATTGACATCTCAAATCTTTGTGCAATTGAAAGGTTGTTTACAGAGGGAAAATCCGTGGCTTATCCTACAGAAAATAGTCTCTTCTTAAAACCGCAGAACTCGCGACATCTTCCGGTGTGAATAAACCTTTTACACTTAAATCAACTACTATGGAAACTTCGGAAAAGGCCAAGTGGTTTGAGAACCCGTTCAATTCCTCAACTTAGACAGGAACGGCGAAGTGCGAAAAAAATACGATCGGCGACGTAAGCTTGCAAAGATTTCGTTTGAGCAACTGGAGAATCGCAATTTACTGGCGGTCGATCTACATCTGGTTGCGAATATCAATGAGACGGATCCTTGGGATCGTATTCACGAAATGGAATCGGTTGGTAGCCAGACGTTTTTCGTTGCTTCGGAAGTCGGACAAAGCAGACGGGACTTATGGAGAACCGATGGCACAACTTTGGGAACCATACGGTTGGTTGAATTGGATTCCGATCATAAGACTCGCTATCTGACGAATGTGAATGGACAGTTGTACTTTCGTGGCGTGGATGCGGCGCACGGAACAGAACTTTGGAAGAGCGATGGAACGGTCGCAGGCACGGTCATGGTCCGAGACATTCGACCGGGGGGTGGCAGCACGGCATTAACGAATTTAAAGAGCCATAATGGCGAGCTATTTTTCTCAGCCAACGGGCATCTTTTTCGAAGCAACGGGAGCTTGTTGGGGACAAAACGGGTCGTGGATATTTTGCCGAATGCGGACGACCAAGTAAAGAACGTGACCCGAGTCGGAAGCAGTCTATATTTCACGGCCAAGAGTGCAAGTAACGGCGAAGATCTCTTTAAAACGGACGGTACTGCAGCGAATACGGTGCGAGTCGTAAATGCGCAAGGCGTGAATGGGTTGGGAGGATTGGTCGATGTTTCAGGCCAGCTTTTCTTCACACCGGACAATCAAGGTTTGTGGAGGACGGTCGGCTCAGGTGATACGGCGATGCTCGTGAGTGAATTGAGCCCCGGTGCCGACTACCCAGCGAATCTAACAAACGTGAACGGGACTGTGTTCTTCTCTTCGTTTGCGGAAATTTGGAAGAGTGACGGTACCGCAGCGGGAACCGTTCCCTTGACCAATGTCGGTGACGGTGCTTTCAATTTCTTTAACATGGATGGCACGCTGTATTTTTCCGGCGGTTCGACTTTCTCAGGCGACGGATATGAGCTTTGGAAAAGCGACGGGTCGGCGAGCGGAACTTTCATGGTCAAGGACATAAATCCAGGCTTTAACGAAGGCTACGGTTTCAGTTCGTATCCAAGCCAATTTCGAAAAGTCCAGGGAGAGTTGTACTTCATTGCATCAAATGGTGTCTGGACCACAGATGGCACGGAGGTGGGGACGACGATCGTCGAATCTGGCATAAATACAGTTCTCAGCGAGCTTGACGGGGATTTGTTGATGGCGAGGTTCGTTCCTTATCCGGCAAACGGAACACAGCTTTGGAGACGCGATCCTTCTGATTTGGCAGCTACGGAAGTTGAGAGAAGTGGTGTTGGCTTGGCGGATTCTAACCCATCGGGTTTTGTTAACTTGAACGACGTGATGTACTTTACGGCGAGCGACGGCGTTGTTGGGAACCAGTTATTCAAACTTGACAATGGAACGGTGTCGCTAGTCCAGGACATCAACCCCGGGCCGCAGAATTCGGGCATTTCCAATCTCATCAGTTTCAATGGCGCTCTGTACTTTTCCGCGTATAGTCCAACTACGGGCCAGAAATTATGGCGCAGTGATGGTACGCCTGGAGGAACACAGCTCTTGGCATCGGTGTTTCCGGGAGCGGACCCAGGACAACCGGTATTCACACAAGTTGGAAACAACTTGTTCTTCAGAGGATATGATGCAGCGGGCTGGGAGCTCTGGAAGACCGACGGTACCGTCAGCGGGACCATGCGCGTATTGGACATTTATCCGGGCAGCACGTATGAATACGGAGTGGGGCTTCTAATAAATTCATCATTCCCCACAGGGCTCACAAATCTAAACGGCACGCTTTATTTCTCCGCCAATAATGGCGATTCAGGTCGCGAATTATGGAAGAGTGACGGAACTCCGGGTGGGACCAGGATGGCTGTCGATATTTTCCCGGGCCAATACGCTTACTATCCATACACTGTTAACAGCGGGTATGTCAGCAACGTCACGGAGTTCAAAGGCTCGCTGTATTTTGTTGCTTACAATGAAACTGAAGGCCGTGGGATTTGGAAAAGCGATGGCACGACGGCCGGCACAGAGATGATGAAGCGATTCATTTATGCAGCCACCGATCCTCGCTACATCATGCAGGTGGGAGAACAGTTGTACTTTACCGCGCCCGCTGGCATCCAAGGTGATGAATTGTGGCGATCCGATGGCACGAAGGCGGGGAGTGTTCTGGTCAAGGATATACGTCCCGGTGCCAGTTCGTCACAGATTAAGCAATTGACCAACGTGAACGGTCGAGTTTACTTTACCGCAGAAGACGGCGTGCATGGACGCGAGGTTTGGGTTACCGATGGGACAGCAGCAGGCACTAATTTGGTGCGCGATATTCGATCCGGAATCGATTCGCAAAATCGACCTTTAAGTTCAAATCCGGATCAACTAACAAATCTCAATGGCACGTTGTATTTTACTGCCGATGACGGCGTACGCGGACGAGAATTGTACAAAGGATTTCGAACCGCAGGAGGAGCTGGTGTGGTACGCGATCTCGTCCCCGGAGCAGTGGGTAGCGATCCGACAAATCTCTTTGCTCATAACGGTGCCGTCTATTTTTCAGCGAAAACAAATTTGGGCCGAGAACTCTGGAAAGCTGCTCCAGCGGCACCGTTCGTTCGATTTAACAATACGGTCTTGAGTTACGTTGAAGATTCAGTGCCGCTGTGGATTGCAGCTACAGCAACATTGAGTGATGCCGACTCGCCAATACTTGTTGGAGGTGAAGTTAAATTGATCTTCACAAGTCCGTATCGTGTGGGTGATGCAACTCGCATTGAAAATTTCGGAGATATCCGAACCGAAGGGAACTTGGTTTTGTTCGACGGCACAATTATTGGTCGGTACTCGGGCGGAAATGGTGGTGTGTAGCTCAGTATTGCGCTGAATCAAAATGCGAGTGTTGCTGCGACTCAAGCATTAATTCAGGCAATTTCCTACGTTTCGACGTCGCAAAATCCGTTTGTGGGGAGACGAGTTATTCGACTAGAGGTGTTCGATGGTGACGGCGCGGTCAGTATTGGTCGGCATTTTCGTATCGATGTCACTGCGGTCAACGATGCACCCGTGTTAGTGGACTCTTCGGGTGATGTGAATTATCAACTCAATGCGGCGCTCGGCGTTCGGATTGCTAGCGGCGCGACGGTAACGGATCCGGACAGTTCTGATTTCGACGGTGGCAGATTGCGAATCGTGGTGATGGGTGGCGACCGCGCAAGGAATCGACTGGAAATTGCTGGGACGTTGTTCTCGATCGACGGCAGCAATAATTTATTGCGAAACGGGCTGGTCATTGGAACGGTAGTCGTCAATAGCGGCGTGGGAATAACGCCGTTTGATGTCACGTTCAACTCAAACGCTACTGCGGGTTATGTGCAACAGCTTTTACGGGCGATCACGTTCAAGACGGTGGGCAGTACGAGCGTTAGCAATCGTTCGATTTCGATTAGTTTGACCGACGGAGATGGTGGCCCGGGCGCGAGTTTGCTCAAGACAGTTGTTGTTACTTAATGGCAGACCTTCCAACCAATCTGAAGCATGGTGCCAAAGAATCTTGGGCGGTGGGTGACTATAGAGACGCGACTGAATAGGTTTTATCCTGAGATGGTTTCAGACACTACACTGAGTTAAGGCTTCACCCAGTCGCCGCTGGCAATGCTCCAATCCGATCCGAAATAACCTGCGAGTCGCACGGCTTGAGTTCCTTTGGATAAATAATCCGGAGAAACGATCAAGGCGTCGGGAAATCCTGTTCCTGAAGAAAATATCGGTAGTCGGGTTGTTGCGCGCATGGCGGTCAAGTCGGTTCCGCCGACAGTTGCAACCAAATTATCTTCGCTGCCAGGTCGAGGCCGGATGAAGAGCGCGATGAGCGATTCGTCTTTGGAATCTAGGTCCGATGCGGTAAGTCGATTATTGGTAACTTGGATTGGGCTGTCCGCTAACAAAGTTTTCCAAACGGAATTGCAATCGGCATTGCCGTACACGATGACGTTTCTTCCCGAAGTCGATTCGTCGTTCCAATCGGCATCCGACAAAACGTCGACCGAAGCGTTGCCCCGATAACGGAAAGCTTCCGCGTCCAGTCGAGCTTTGGCCAACATCCAAGCGTTGACTTCGGGTGAGCCGCCCGTTCCATAAACAAGCATGAATCGTTTTTGGAAAGCTTCCTTGAAGGGTCCAGATCGATGCGGCCCTTTCATGGATCGTGGCGGAGCCTCGGTCACGCTCCACTTTTCCTCCAATCGCCGCAACCACAATTTTCCGTCGGCCGGCCGTGCAATCGATTCTAACTTGGTTCCGTCTAGATCGACAGATAACTCGTCTGGTTTTCCTTCAACGGCAGTTAGATGTTTTACGTTAAGCATCAAGTGCTCGACGTTGGAAGTCGATCCCGTAAATGCTTGAGTGGCACGATCCAAATTCAGGTCAATGCGGCTTAACTGGCCCGATTTCAATTGCGAGTAGATGTTCGCCCATGCGTATTGAGAAGAAATTCCAGGGTTAGGAGTAACGAAGGTAATCTTGTTTGTCTGATCCCATGTTGGCAAAGAGTGATCTCGGAGGAACTGAACGAGAGGTGGCCAGTCGACGCACTCGTTTCCCCACCAGTGCCCAGCCCCGAATTTTTCTTTGTAAACAAAGTCGGGATGGAATTTGCCAAGTTCCTCTCGCATGGTTCTGGCCTGTTCAACAGGCACATTATCGTCGGCGTCACCGTGAAGGATATAGACTCCTTGTGTGGCCATGTTGGGCAGACGCGATAAAGTGTCTCCAGCTAGAATGCCGCGGGCGAGCATCTGGTCGATTGCGGAATCGGAGGACTTGGGACGGCCTCCTGCGTAGGTTGCGAAACTAATCCAACCGGCACTTGGCGCAATGGCTGCAAATCGATCGGGGAATAGCGACCCGATGTGCCATGTCCCGTGTCCGCCCATCGAATGGCCAGACAAATAAGTCCGGTCGCGGTTAGCTCGAAAACGATGGCTTGCTGTCTCTAACACTTCCATCGCATCCATGCGCCCCCAGTCTTCCCAATCAAAACCAAAAGCGCGGCGGTTTGTTGGTGAAATCACGACTGTATTGGATTTGGGCGAGTAACAAGCCGCTTGACCCTGGCCTTCGACACCGGCACCGTGCAGACTGAGAATCAGATCGAACGCTTTGACGTCGCTATCCCAGTTGGCGGGGGGGCGGACGGCGTAGTACTGGACGCTGCCATCAATTTCACTTTGAAAGGTCCTTCGCTGGAGGTCACTCGGTTCGACGCTGTTCCAACCGAACGACATCGAGTCGATCGGATCCGTGCTACCGGAACTCTTTAAGTTCAATTGGACTTTCAGTTCGCCGGCAGGAAATCCGGATTTCAGCGATACTTGAAAAGGGATTTTTGTGGTCGATAACGGAAGCAATGACGCAACTTGTGTCGTTGTATTCTCAAGCCATTCGCCGCTGGATTCTAGCTCGAGGCCGCGGACCGTGTCTTGAGATGCATTGACAATTATCAACGCTCCCCATAGCTTTTCTTCTTCGCCGCGAACGGGTGTTGGAAAAGTGGTGTCGCGAAGGCTGAGGGAAATCGATTTTGACGGTTTGTAAAGGCGGGCTTTGATTCGACCTCGGGCTCCGAAGAAGGCGATTTCATTGGCACCTTGCTTAAGGAGTACGGGAGCTTCGAGAGAACCGTTCGCGTATACGTCGCCCATTCGAAGTTCGCCGTTGACTCGGGTCAAGCTGTTGCCTTGGGCATCGAGCATCCAAACTTTTTCGTCATCGACATGGACGTTCGCGACCAGTGCGCCGCTGATCTCGCGACCGCTGAACGAGGAGTCTTCACCCGCTTGAACTCGTGTCCAAGTGCGTTTCGCGTCACCTTGCAAAGTTACTTCGTCGCCTTCGCTCGGTGCTTTCCACTCGCCACGAACAAACGCGGATTCAAGCAAATCGACCGGCAATGAAACTCGGCCACGCATGCCTGTAGCAGCGATTGCAAGTCCCTCACGTATATTGATCTCGGTAGATGCGACGGGCTGAGGATCATCGGCCAAAGCAGGCATCGAAAACGCAATCAATAAGCCGACGAGGGCGCGAAAGTTAGCGTGTCTATAAACTCTGGAAAGCACGTTCCGAGGCACAGTTGGATTCAGCGTCGCTGCCGCGACCACGTTAGGCGAAGTTTCTTGTTTTTTCATTTTTGATTTCCGGTTGTTTGTGTTGGTTCAAGTTGAGGGTTCTGCAATGGGAAGCGGTGCATTGACAGGTGACAAGTTAGGTATCGCACAACAATAAGTTACC
>JANMNK010000358.1:0-3284 GCA_031373875.1 Pirellulaceae bacterium
GGCTTGGTAAGTCTGTTGGAAGTCTGGCGCCAGCTTGCTCCTAAGAGATGAAACGCCTATCCGCCGCGCTCCGCCGGCTCAGTTCAACGCCTAATCTATGCGTCGGGAATCAACAACCAACCCATCTCCCCCGATGCATAGATTTCAATACGTTCCGTCCTTTCCACGTTACTAGATTTGCGAGGTCTTGAGTGTCACCTGAAATATTATGGGCCGTGGCAGGTCTCGCGTTTGGAGCGGCGGTGGGTTTTCTTTTCGTTGGGTACCTAGTTAAACCCGCCATTCTTCACTGGGAAGGCAATGCAAGCATGCAAAAACTCTTTTTTGCAGTTGCTGCTTTTCTTGCTGGTGGTGGAGGCGGCACAGTAATCATGGCCACATTTTCAAATGCCACGCCATGGTACTTGTTAGGAATTGCAATTGGAATTGTTTGCGGATGTTTTCATAGGCCGGTATTAATTGTTTCGCATACCTACGAATCCGTTTCGCAGGTAGTTCAATTGAGCGAAGCATTTCGAGACAGGCTTAGCGATATCGATAAGCGGTCCACAGCGATACTCGCAGTTCTTGCTCCTCCTCGTTCAACGAAAAAGACAAGAGAACAACTTGGAAATGCACTCGAGACCGCACTCGATGAAGTATCGAACGAGGTTGATAAATGACTGAAAATCTATGGCCGCCTCAGGACGGCCGTTCCTACGTTCACAGCGAGGAGTTTGGCGAACTCGTAGTTCACGAATTGAATCGGCTCTTAGAAACTCATCCTCGTTTAGATCTTGCAGATGCCGCCGCAATAGTTTTTCAATGGTTTAACTCAAAGCTCAATGCGAACCGTAACTTCATTAGCAGGAGAAAATTTCCTTCGATGAGTAGCTTTCGCGCATATGTACGTCAGATGCTTTACAACGCTGGAATGTATGCGATTCGATTACGTAGTAACGATCGAGATCTGAGTGAAGTTCCCGAATCGGAAGCAGTAGTTGATTCACCAACGGCCTCATTTCAGCGAAAAGAGGAACTCCTCATACTCGTTGAGAAGCTTGAGGAGCCCCATAAGACTATTTTCTGTCGGTTCTTTTTCGACGAAGAAGACCTATATCTTATCGCGACCGCAATGGACATCACTGAGGAAAAAGCGCACGCAATTTACGAAGAAGCAGTAGATCGAATACGCGATGTTGCAAGAAAATCAAGGCAGAACTAAGTCCTTCTTTATCGCAAATAGGTTGTTCAATGTTGTCGCTCGACGTAAAAAGACTTTGTCATCTTGGTGCTTTTCCACAAATTCCTTGACTTCCTTCGCGTTTGCATCACGATGTTTATGCAGCAAATTCGTGTAAGTGATTATTAGGGGTTCAACCGTTTTGGCATAGGGCATGGTTTTGCTCCTTAAAGTAGTATTTAGGTCATTCCTCTACTAGTAAGTGCGAAGCCTGCCTAGTAAATCGCCTGGTTTTTCCGTAAGGTCTTTCCTACAAAGGACTTACGAAATGCAGATTTTTTCATTTCCAACGCATTCTTTGCGGCAAATTCAAGGCAGACAGAACAAAGGCATGCAGACGAATCTCTCAAACATCCGTTTTGAACTACGTCGAGTCAAGCGATCGGGCTCGCTGATGCCGGTCGTTCGGCGAGGAGAGTAAATCGATGAGGAACATTGTCAACATCGGAATCATGTGGACGGGCGCATCGCTCGCTGTGATTTCCCTTCCTCTTGCCTTTGGTCAATTTCCTGTCGCGCCGGGCGTCCAGCAAACTAAGTTGGTCACACCACGCCAGCCGGGTGGCATTCTCAGCGATGAAATCGGAGTGTATCGGACCATCGAGGGCTAAAGGTCGGAGTTCGGCAAGGTCGAGACCGGGACGCTCCTCGTAGATACCGTCGATGGCAAGATACTCGACAAGCCAATACCGCTCGTGATCCGTGGTGCTGTCGTTGTCGATCATAACCTCCAGCCGGCTGGCCTGAGCATTCCTGCAAGCCAGCGATGCATCCGCAAGGGATTCGAGTCGGGGTAAATGATCGGTATTCCATCGGTTGTCTCCGCATCAGCCGAAGAACAATGATGGAAAAAGGTGCCCACGAGTCCGACTCAGTGGCGGTGGCGTCCGTACTTCATTCCTCTCCTGGGTGTTGAGCCAAAGGGCTTGGAATTCCATAAGCAATAGCGACGAACAATCGGTTCGAGATTGGGGGCCCAGTTGCTCGGGGGCCGTCTCAAAACACCTAGCATGCGGGGCCGCACTAAGCGTTTCATTTCTTAGGAGCCAGCTTGCTCCAGACTTTCATTGGATTTACCAAGCCGGAAGTCGAAAGATAGGCGTCAGTAGAGTGCTTTGCATACAGGTCTTTTTTTTCTGGAAAGTGTCGAGCTATACGAGACATGGCAGGCTGCCTTGCCACGGTCGGTCGCCCTTCCGCAGTTGCCCTCGCCTCGTGTTGCTTTCTTACGAACTATTCACTTGGTATACTGACTCCTGTAAGATAATCGGAACTAAACACAGGGGACTAAGCTCTCGTCGGACCGCACCCCACAAATCCACACCCATGTTGGTCGTACGTGTAGTCGAAGCCCTCGACGGTCCGTTTCGGACTTTAGAGACCGTTTTGACGGGGGCTCGGTCAACATGATCTTTCGTCCTCAACAAATAAATGCCAAAACCATCCGCCTACATTGAGACGACTGTCGTCGGTCACCTAGCCGGCCGAATTCTTGACGACTCCATCATCGCGGGACGGCAGAAGGTAACCCGGCTATGGTGGCCGATTGCAGTCAATGAAAACGAACTATTTGTTTCCTCCGTGGTCGCAGACGAGTGTTCCGCGGGCAATGCCGATGCTGCACAGGAGCGAATGGAAATCGTCAATTCTCTCTTGTTTTTGGCGATTTCGCCAATCACAGACCAACTCGCTGCTGACCTTATTGCGAAACACGCCGTTCCCGTCACGGAACCCCGTGACGCGTTGCACATTGCAATATCGGCGGTCAATGGAATAGAATACTTGGTGTCGTGGAACTTCAAACACATCGTCAATCCTAAAAGACGAGCTGCAATTGAACGGGTCTGCGAAGAAGCGGGATTTTCTCCTCCGATGATTTGTACGCCTGACGAGTTGCTGGAATCTTGAAATGTCGATCGATACCATCAATGATGAAATCCGTGCTACGCGACGGAGACTGGCCGCGCAGTTCGATAACAATTTATCGGCCATAATCGAAGACCTTCGAGTACGTCAAAAGACGGACGGGCGAACTTACGTTACTCGTTCACCTCGACTGATC
>JANMNK010000369.1:0-1772 GCA_031373875.1 Pirellulaceae bacterium
GCGGCAGCACGTGCCAGTGCATTTGATTCGCATCTTATTATCGAGAAACAAATCCCAGGCCGTAATGTTCGACTACTCTTCCTCGATGGCCAATTATTGGACGCTGTCGAACGTCGCCCGCCCACCATTGTCGGAGATGGATCCTCGACCATCAAGCAGAAGATATTTCAAGAGAATCGACGCCGTCGCGAATTAGGTATCCAACATGCCCAGGTCTTCCTCGAGCTAGACCTCGATGTGCGGCAGACCTTGTCTCGCCAAGGCTTTTCCCTCAAGACGATCCTTCCCGCCCAACAGTCGGTTGCCGTAAAGACAGTCATCAACGATAATGCGGCGGACGAAAATGTATGTGTGCTTGATTCAATTTCGCATCAAATCGTATCGACCGCGCGTTGTACCGCAGTTTTGCTGGGCGTTAGACTGGCAGGTGTCGACGTCCTGACACCAGACTTAGCTTGTAGTCTAGAATCTGCTGGGGGCGTCATTCTGGAAGTAAACACAACTCCAGGTCTTTATATCCATAAATCGAGGCCAGTCTCCCAAATTGCCGTGCCCATTCTCGAAGCTTGCCTTGCTCAACATGACCAACTTGACCGCGCCACCAACTTACACGATCGCTCGCGCATTCCCGACAAAGGGGTTCAATCTTGTCGGACAAGCTAGACAACGAAAAAGAGTCGACTGAAAAGGCGAATACGTCAGTTACGGACCAACTGCCTCCTGTGATTGTTTTTCATGGCAACGACAACGCATTGTCGATCGTTCGCAGCCTTGGTCGCAGATCAATTCCCATCTTTGTCTTGAACGAAGCTATGTCGGATGTATTGCGTAGCATGTACGCTCGTCGTATCGAACTGCCCAGTAAAGAACCGTTTCAAAAATCTGCCACTGAATACTTGCTCGGCCCTCAGTCCGATCATCTTCAAGGTTCCGTTTTGTTGGCTGCGAGCGACGAAGCATTGCAGGTGCTCGCTCAGCATCGCGAAACGCTCCAGAAGAAGTTTCGATTAGATCTCTCGAATCGTGTCGCCCAAGAAAAAATGCTCGACAAGCTTGAAACATATCGAATTGCACAAACCGCAGAAGTTTCGACACCCAAATTCTGGCAGTTAGGGTCCGATCTCGATGTCAATCGATTCCAACATGAGTTTGTCTATCCGCTGATCGTCAAGCCAATCATCTCCCACATTTTTCAGCGTAAATTCGGCTCGAAGTTTATCGTTGCCAACAATTTTCAAGAGTTGCTAAGAGCCTATCAAATCGCTCGCGACGCCGAAATCGAAGTGCTGCTAGTTGAAAAGATCCCAGGCCCGGACAGTATGTTGTGCAGCTACTATACCTACCTCGACGAACAAGGAAACGCGCTGTTCGACTTCACCAAGCGGATCATTCGACGTTATCCAACGAACATGGGGCTTGCAACCTATCACGTGACCGACCACGTACCGAACGTGAAGGAGGTCGCCTTGCGGCTATTCCGACAAGCCGGTTTACGCGGCTTGGCAAACGCAGAATTCAAACTGGACTCTCGCGATAACACTCTGAAGTTGATCGAGTGCAATGCGCGATTCACTGCTGCCAATGGATTGATTGATAAAGCCGGTTTGGACTTGGCCAGTTTCGTTTACAATCTCAATGTCGGACTGCCGCTTCCTCGCACCGACAAGTACCGCGATGGATTGACGCTCTGGGACCCCTTGCGAGACTATCGCGCTTATCGAGAACTTGCAAAACTCGGCCAGCTTAATTTTGTCAGTTGGATAGCTAGTGTC
>JANMNK010000376.1:0-8988 GCA_031373875.1 Pirellulaceae bacterium
TTCCCGGTATACGCCGCACTTTAACCGTGAATCGTTGCAGGTCGCATTACCTGGATGCGGCGTGCGTTACCTTTTCATGGGAGATCAACTAGGTGGACGACCGGTAGGTGACGAGTATTACGATGCGCAAGGTCACGTACTCTACCATCGGGTTGCCGAAGCTGATTTTTTTCTCAAGGGCGTCGCTCGAATCGAACAAGGTGTCCAATCGTATCGCGTCGCGATGATGTGCAGCGAAGAAGATCCTTTGGTTTGTCATCGGCATCGGTTGGTAGCGCGCGTCTTGCGACAACGCGGAATGCCCGTGTTGCACATTCGCGACGATGGCAAACTACAAACGTATGAACAAGTGGAACCTGCAGCCCAACAGAAAATGCTTTTCGGCGAATTGGAGCAAGACGAATGGAGATCTTTACTGTCGGTTTTACCAAAACAACAGCACGAGAATTCTTTGGAAAATTGAACTCGGCGCGGATTCAGAGGTTGGTGGATGTGCGACTGAATAATACTTCGCAGCTCGCGTCGTATGCCAAGCGCGATGACTTGGAATATTTTCTTGAAACACTTTGCTCAGCAAAATATGTCCACGAGCCGTTACTGGCTCCTACACAGGAGATGCTCGATACTTACAAAAAGCAAAAAGGCGTTTGGGCAGATTACGAACGTAGGTTCCTGGCGCTGATGGCGGAACGAAAAATTGAAGAGGAATTGAATCCAGCCGATTTCGACAACTCGAGAAGCGTGCTCTTGTGCAGCGAAGATACTGCCGAAAACTGTCATCGGCGTCTGGTCGTTGAATACCTTCAAACCAAGTGGCCGAATGTCGAGGCGGTACATCTTTGATCATCGACTAACCGTTGCCAAGAATCCTTATGCTCGTTTCGGCTGATCGAATATTCAAAGGTCGACGCCCATGCGAATTGTCATCAACCATTTGACACGAATGCAACCCGGTTTTTTCTGTGCTGCCGGATTGGAACTCAAATCCAATCTACACGTCCGGCCGATTCTCGCGTGTGGTTTGACCACGGATTTGCTTGCTCGGGAAAGTGGTCCGTTCGATCTCGGCGCGACATTGGATTTGGGTTCAACCAAGTTCATCGGCCACGTGCCGGAAATTGAAGATCGGCTCTTCGAAATAGAGAATTTGCAAGTAATTGAGGCGGCGGACTTAGAGAGGATGCGGGACAAGAGTGCCGCGATAGCCAAGGCCTCCGTTCGTGAGATATTCGGAAATTGCTTGCAACGCATCGGTTCGACATTGGCAATTGCAGAACAGCACGGAATGTACTCGCTCGGCTGCTGCTGGGTTCAGGATGCATCGCTTGTGTGCACGCAAGTCCAAGATTCTCAGCGACTGCGATTGCGTTGGCGAGAAAATGGCGAAGAGATGGTGGTCGCTGTTTCCGATATTCGCCTGTACGAACCAGATCATCGAACTGTCAAGGCAGAGCTTTTTCAGTACGTTCAGCGATGGTTACAAGAGAACCCGCGAGTGCTACTCAGCCTGGGGTTATCGCGTCCATATCACAAGTCAGAAGACCAGGTTCCCATGCATTGGTTGCAAGTAAACAACATCCATTACCGCTAAGCATGCGATTGTGGCAAGCCGTGCGATTCGCATTACAAGTCCGGTGACGACTCACTTAACTTTCGTCCCAACTTCGTTTTTGAAATCGAGAACTGAGAAAACAGGTGTGCATAATTCGATCTTACCTGGCTCGACCAACGGCGAGATGGCGACAGCCGTTATGGGCTTGGATAAGCTCGCGATACGGAACAAGTTTGTCGATCCCACCGGCGTCTTGTCTGAATCGGTACCGACTTGATAGCTGCGAGCAAAAACAATTTCGCATCGGTCGGTGGCCGCAAAGGATGCGGCGGGAATGCGATGCGTGGCTACGAATGCCTTTACAACTTCATCGAATGAAGCCATCGCTGGTTCGAGCGGTTCCGACTGCCAATTCACTGGCTGTTGGAACATCTTCGTGATGTGGAACGACACTGTTCGGAGTAGATTTCACTCTGTCGGCAGCCGACGAGAGTTTGTCGGCCACAGGCAACGTCGACGCAAGCACCACTGTCGCCCAGGCGGATGCTGCCATGGAAATGAATTGGTCTTTGCCATGTGGGAAACCTGTCTCAAAGTAAGTTTGAAAGGGCTCGGCTCGGGAGGTCACGTGCCATGTTCCGTCCGGCAATTGCGAATCCAATAACCAATTCAGTCCTCGTTCCAGAGTCGGACCGTTCGCGGGGATGTTGCTCTCTTGTTGCAGAGCGTACATCGCAGTGGCGGTCGCATAAGCATCGCTTTCCATTGTGTCCATTTGTGCCCAACCTCCGTCCGCACGCTGAAGGCTGACAAGCTGCGCGATGGCCGCCTCACGCAATTCGCTGCCTTCGTCAAGGTAACGCATGCACAGCAATCGGAAAACGTGATCTTCAGTATCGACCGGTTTCGTCTCATCGAGCCACTTGGTAACTTCAGCAAGCCGTCCTACTGCGGATTCTTTTTGCTCCGGCGTGCTAAAATGCGCGAGTGCTCGAAGCGCGACGTAGGTTGCAGTAAAATCGCTGCCAGACGAAGGTGGTCGACGACCTTGATGCCGCCAGAATGGCAACTCGCGTTGTTCGTCCTTGAGATAATGGGCCACCGCCGAAGTAACTTCGTCTGATTTCCAGTCCATTTCGTCGAGCGCCCAGAGTGCGTACCCGGCGGTAAGAACTCCGCCCCCCTGCCCTTGCCCTTTAAGATATCCTTCGACGCCCCGCTTCAGATGGTCGTAGGTATGTTTCACTTGGCGATCGAGAACTTGCTTGTCGACCTCAAACCCGCGTTTTTGCGCGGCGGCCATCGCAAAGACAGGAACCGATTGATGGTGGCAAGTAAAGCACTCGCGTTGATCGGCGGAACCCGTCGCGCCTCGCTGCACGTTGGGAATGGACAATTCGATTGCTTTTCGGATTCGTTCTGGGTTGGCACTGGGCTCCGAGGCAGCGCTGTGCGAATTCCATAACGCAGCGACCAAGACGACGAACGCGGCTTTGTATAAAGTTGTCATGGTTATTATCATACTCCAATCCGGCAAGGGTTGCGGTACGCCTCGGGCTCCCCCGATCGTGTTAGACAGACTTTGGTCTTGATCCGTCATTCATTAGATAATGGCCTGAAAAAACGAACATTCAACTTGGAGAAGCCATGATTCAATTAGGTTTTGCTAGTGCCATCGTACCCGATTTGAGCTTGCGACAAGTGATGAGTTTGGCGGCTGAAATCGGCTATGACTGTGTTGAAGTGATGTGTTGGCCGGTCAGCAAAGCCGAACGCCGATATTCGGGGGTAACGCATATCGATCTAGCGCACTTGGGGCCACAACTCATCAACGAAGTGAACCAAATTCGTTCCGAAACTGGAGTCGCAATCAGCGCGCTGGGATACTATCCCAATTGCTTGTCGCCGGATATGGCCGAAGCGGAAAATTCCGTCGAGCACTTGAAGCAACTGATCCAAGCTGCCCCGAGTTTTGGCTTGCACAACGTCAACACTTTTATCGGACGCGACTACACGCAAAGTGTCGAGGCGAATTGGCCAAGGTTGCTCAGGACGTGGCAACCGATCGTCGACCTGGCTGAAAAGCACAACGTTAAAATTGGCATCGAGAATTGCCCGATGTACTTTAGTGCGGACGAATGGCCGGGCGGTAAAAACATCGCCGTGTCACCCAAGATATGGCGACGCCTCTTCAGCGATTTAGGAAGTTCGAACTTGGGACTCAATTACGATCCGTCGCATATGGTATGGCAGCAGATGGATTACATCCGCCCTTTACGTGACTTTGCGGATCGAATGTTCCACGCGCACGCCAAAGACGTTCGGCTTGACCGGCATCGGTTGGATGAAGTCGGGATTTTCGCTCACCCGCTCGAATACCACACACCAAAACTTCCCGGCCTCGGTGAAATCAACTGGGGTCGTTTTTTCTCGGTCTTAGCTGACACGGGTTACCAAGGTGCGGTATGTGTCGAAGTCGAAGACCGCGCGTACGAAGCCACGCTAGATACTCGCAAACAGTCGTTATCGCAAAGCTATCGGTACTTGAAGAATTTTGTTTGACGTAGCGGTCGTTGTCTGACCCTGCCTTTTTGCTTTTAGAAGTCGATCAAACGTCGATCCATTTGCGCGACTTCGCGCTTTCAAGAATGGCTTCGCAGAGGACAATGTCGCGATGGCCGTCTTCGAAAGTTGGAAATTCCCCAAGCTGCGTCATCTGATTTTCTGGAAGCGCCGAGTAAAAGGCGCGGAAGAGCTGTTTGTGCGAATCGGGAAAGCCCTCGTTGTGTCCACCGGGGTAGTCGGCGAATGGACGAACTTGAGCATGAACAAGTGAGGGGTCGCGCGTCAGTTGTTCATTGGCGCGATCGCGATGACCGACCCAAAGTGAGTTTGGCGTTTCGCTTTCCCAGGCAAGCGAATTTTCTGAACCAGCAATTTCCAATCTTAAAAGGTTCTTGCGCCCTGCCGTCACTTGAGACACATGGAAAAGCCCGCGAGCACCATTTTCGAATCGCAAGAGGACCGCACCATAGTCTTCCGTGTCGATGGGGATGGAGCGGCGAGGTTGATCGGATTTGCCTCCGCTGGAAAACGTTTCCACACTGCCAATCACGGGACGACGCACAGCGTGAACCGTTTGCAGATCGGCGCAAACTGAGGTGACCCGGAGTCCTGTAACGGCTTGGGCCAGGTCGAGCCAATGCGTGCCGATGTCCGCCAAGGCGCGCAGCGGGCCGCCTTCGCTGGCCAGCACGCGCCAATTGAAGTCCGTGTCGTGCATCAGCCAATCTTGAACATAACAGCCGGTGATATGATAGATTTGGCCAAGGGATTTCTCCCGAATTCGCTGTTGAGCTTCGAGGCACAGCAGATAGAAGCGAACGTTGTAGTTGACCCCGCACACACGATCGCTCTGCTTGGCCGCATCCACCAACTTTTGGGATTCGTCTGAGGTCATCGCGAGCGGTTTTTCGCACAGCACATGTTTGCCCGCTTCGAGGCAAGCCATCGTTTGCGAGAAATGCTCGCGGTTGGGAGACGTGATATGGACAACGGCAACGTTCGGATCGGCCAGGAGCTCGCTCAAGCTCGAGTAGCCCCGCATCACGCTTAGTCGCTCGGCAGCAAGTCGCGATTTTTCTGGGGATGAACCCAACACACCACAGACTGGCACGCCAAGCCGACGAAGCCCTTCTAAGTGAACGGGACCGATAAAACCCGTTCCTATAATCGCGGCGCCTGTCTTGATCATGCAAGTCTCTCTATTAACCGATGAGCTGCGTTTTGTAGCGAATACCGTTTCGGCGAGTTCGTATAGGCGCTTGGCCAATCAACGTTCGATGAACTTAATGCAAGCGGGTGCTTGTTGTTCGACCGATTGGCCCGAGTCCGAAAGTAAACCTGTCTTTGCGTCGATCTTGAGCGTACGGATAGTGTGGGTCGATTGATTTTCAGCCAACAAAAAAGTGCCGGTGGGATCGATCCGGAAATTGCGAGGCGTCTTGCCACCCGTCGAGCAATTTCCCAAAAGCTTAATCGCCCCCGTCTGTTCATCGATAGAAAACATCGCAATCGAATCGTGTCCGCGGTTGCTGCCGTAAACGAATTTTCCGTTTGGGTGGACGAGGACTTCGGCGGTCGTGTTGCCTTCGGGCACTGGTCCATCGACGGTGCTCGCCGTTTGGATTTCCTTGAAAATACCCTTCGCCCAATCCCAAGTGGCCGAAGTGAGCGTTGATGCCAGTTCATTGATAACAAAAGCAAGTTTGCCATTCGGATGAAAGGTCACATGCCGCGGACCGCTGCCGGGCGGCAACGTAAAAAACGGCGTCGGTGCGGGTTTCAGTTTTCCGCTAGAGCGATCGAGTTCGTATACCAAGACTTGATCGAGTCCTAAATCTGCCGCAACGACCCATCGACCGGATGGATCCATCAAGATCGAATGCGCGTGCGGGGCGTCTTGGCGACTAGCGTTAGGACCGGAGCCTTTCTTGTGTTGCACGCTGTCCGAAGCGGGTTTGAGTTCACCTGAGTCGGAAATCGGGTACACGGCAACGCTGCCGCTAGTGTAGTTCGCGATAAACGCAAATTTGCCTTCGGCATCCGTCGAAACGTAACAAGGGATGTCGCCCGCAACGAGTTGTGAATTGAGCCTGGTCAGCGTCATTTTTTGGGGGTCTAGCTTAAAAGCCGTGAGTGCGGCGGGATGCGCTGCGTCTTTCTGCATCGTTTCGGTAACGCTGTAGACAATATCGAGCTTGGGATGCAAACAGAAGAACGACGGAGTATGGACTTCGGCCAATCGTCGCGGCTTAGCCAGTTCGCCGGTTGCAAGATTGAGGTTGCTCGCGTAGATGCCGTCCGCAAATCCACCGATTAGGAAAGGAAGTGACTTGGCGGGACTTTTTGTTTCTTGTGCAATGCTCGATCCGCAAGCCAACGTTATCGTACTGATAATCAATGTGAATAATCGGAGTAGAATCAGCGTGGATTTCATGGAGTAGCTCCCGCAATAAAACGTAGGAATGATTTGGAGAGACCAACAGTATAGCTGGATAATCCGTCAGTCGTACACATGGGAGTTCTACATGGATTGCGACATCGCCCAGCCCATGGCAACGGCGGTAAAACCACCTATACCAATCGCGACAAATCCCCAAGTTCGCGTTGCTTTGATTTGCCACCACATGAACAATCCCGTTGATGCCCAACCGATCAAGACGAAAGACATCAAGTCGACAATAACTGCCCACAACCATTGCGAATTGCGTTCATCCGGAAATCCATGGGCAGTATGCAGGCGGAGCAAAAATTCTCGGATCGAAATCTGCTTGATCGGAACCGATGTCGCCAATTGGCCGCTGATCGCTCCTCGCATGACGTTGTATCGAGCTTGCCAAAGATCGTCGCCATCGCGGATGGTCAAGATAAAATCGGGAATGCTCGTGACGATTACTTTGGCGGGGTCACGTTCGCCAAGTTTTGGCAACACCGACTGAATCGTATCGGCAACAATCTGCTGAAGGTCCTTATCCAGAACTAGTTTGTCTTGAGATTGCCCAGACGACGATGATTGTGACGTAAGTGTTGGTGGCGTTAAGGAACTCGGTGCCGTTGCCACCGGAATGGCAAATGGTGGCGAAGGTGAATTACTGCTTGGTACAGGCGAATTTGGTTGAATGCGAATTGTGCCGCCGGAGCCAGTCACATTGACCAAGAAACTCAAGGTCGAGCCTTCGCGATCTTGGCGACCAAAAATAAACTCGTTGGCAAATTTTGGAGCGACGGTTGTATCCAACTGATATCGACTCGACGATCCATCGCGATCATTAAGCTTACGAACAACTTGTTCAGCAATCTGTTTTGGACTGGGCCAATCGGCCATGGGCGTGCCATCGAATAACAATCGATCAAACCGAATTATCGGTGCATCGGCAAAGTGCGTTGGATGATTGAACAAGTATCCCGTTACGCCATACAACACGGCCCAAGGAAAAAGCAGCAGCCCAAAATAGAGATGGGCTCGCCGCAGCCAAAGCAGGGATTGCTTGGTAAGAGTTCGACCGGAAATTGTTTGGTTTGGCGACGGCTCATGCATGATGGTTTAGTTGAGTTAAAGTACTTCAAGGATAGGACAGGCATCATAACAAGCAGTCCGAGGTCCGTGGCTTGAGGAACAGCCCAGTTTAATCGCGTTCGGTGGTAAAGGGAGCTTGAACGAATTTCTTAAAGAGTCGGCCCAGGTTAATCCATCGTTTCCACGGGTTTTAGAAAGACAAATTCGCGGATGACGTCGTCCCCGCTCGAAGGCGGTTGCGCCAAAATCGCCTGTTGTGATATACTTGGCTAGGAGGCATGAAATGGTCGAAATCAAATATGTCGGCGATGAACTGTGGGACAGGATTGAACGAGCTGTGGAAAACGTAAAGGATCGACTTCGAAGAGTGACTCGAGCTCTCAATGAAGCTAACGTTCCCTATGCAATAATCGGCGGCAACGCTGTTCAGCATTGGGTCGCTCAAGTTGACGAGTCGGTCGTTCGTAACACTCGCGATGTCGACATCATCCTAAATCGTTCCGATCTGCAACGAGCAATCCAGGCTCTTGAGACCAAGGGTTTTATCTTCCGTCAAGCTGCGGGAGTTACCATGTTTCTCGACGGACCAAACGCCAAAGCTCGCGATGCCGTTCATGTTTTGTTTGCGGGAGAGAAGGTTCGGGACACCTACTCGGAGCCTGTGCCAAACATCGATGAGTTTGCGATGATGGACGACGCTCGAACGTTGACTCTCGAAGCACTTGTAAGGATGAAACTAACTTCGTTTCGTGACAAGGATCGAGTTCATATTCGCGACATGATCTCCATTGGTATTATCGATGAAAGCTGGGTTGCTCGTTATTCTCCGGAACTCCAGGTTAGGCTGAAGGAACTTCTTGCCGATCCAGACGGTTGATACGGTAGTGCGCGGCCGTGTTCGCTTTTCTCGTGCGATGGCTGAAACACTCAGTAACCCAATTCTTCTCTTCGCGATACAAGTCGATTAAATTGCGAGTCTTATGGAACATGTTGGCAATTCGCTTGGCCCTAGATTTTGAGACTGGGCTACAATACTTGCTTCAAAGTTGCATTCTCATGCTGTGTGGGTGGCGTGATCTTGCGGAAATCAGAATGCCTGTGGGGAGATAGCGAGTAGTGAACGATTTAAAACGACAACTGGGCGATTCGGAACTTTGGGTGAGCCCGATTGCTTTAGGATGCTGGCCGATGGCAGGAATTAGTTCCCTTGGAGTGAACGACGCCGACAGTATTGCGACAATCGAGGCAGCTCTAGACTGCGGCGTTAATCATTTCGACACGGCCTATAGTTACGGTTACAACGGAGAAAGCGATCGGTTGTTGCGGCGTGTTCTCTGCGACCGGACGGACGTCGTCA
>JANMNK010000416.1:0-2940 GCA_031373875.1 Pirellulaceae bacterium
GGATTCAGCGCCAACACATCGCGGTCAAGCCGGATCAGCATGCCGCGAGTCGTATCGCCGCTGATTCCGCGATTGGCAACTTTGGGTCCGAACACGCCGCCCATGTCTTCGCCCCAACCTTGCGTGATTGAGTCGCCAAGGAACACAATCGCGTTTTGATCTTTATCGATCTGCTTGGACCAAGCTTCCCTGCGTTCCTGCCACAAATCTTGGAACCAGTCGAATCGGCGAATTGGTCCCTGCCCTGGCAGTCCTTCGTCGGTGGCTGGAATTGCGAATTCCAATTGTGCGGCGGGATTCTTTTCTGCGGACTCCGTTTTCTGTCCAAAAGACCATTGCGAGATGGAGAAGGTTGCGATCAAAAACAAAACGCACGAACGGCATCGAATGAGGGACATGCTGGCTAAATCCGTCTGCAAGAGTGGCTGATGGAGGGAAAGTTAAGAAGTGTCTGTCGCGTGCTATTGTCTATCAGCTTGCTGCGGATTTCCACCCACCCGTGACAAAACGCTTTGCGAAAAGACCGCATACTCGTACAATCAGGCTTGGGACGCGTTGAATGGGTGTGTCTTCTCGACGCACGAAATGATTGGGCCGGACGATTTTCTTTTCTGGAGGCCTGGAAATGTGTAAGCGACAGTTTCGACGAACAAGCCTGTTGTTCGCCATTTGTATCGGTGTATTTGCAACTAATGCAATGTTGGCGAGCGAACCAAACCCGAAGGTACCATCCTCGAAACCAAACGAACGAGCAGCTTGGAATGCCCTTCGGTTGGCGGCCCAGTCGGAGATTCAAGGTGACTTTGCCGAACGCGAGCGATTGTTGAATGAGGCGATCGCGTCCTCCAAGAATTTTACACCTGCAATGGCACAACTTGGCAAGATCCAAGTCGGCATGGAGTGGCGTGATATCGACTCGGCCATTCAAGCTTGGAATGATCATCCTGCACTCGCTGAATACGAAAAGCAACGCATGCAGGGACCGAACACAATTGAATCGCATTGGTCGCTGGCCAAGTGGTGTTCGGAGCACAAACTGCCTGCTCAAGAACGTGCTCACTTGAGAGCCATATTGCTGCTCGATCCAAATCATCGTTTGGCCCATGTCGCTTTGGGACATGTCCCGTCAGGCGAAGATTGGATTACGACCGAAGAATTACAGGCAGAGCAAAATCAGTCGGAATCGCAGCGCCGATCTATGACGTCGTTTGGCAAGGATATGGAGCAGATCGCGCGGTTGCTCAGCAATCTCAAACCCTCCAAAGTCGCAATCGGTAAATCACGACTGCGAGCCATTCAAGATCCGAATGCGGTTCTAGCCGCCGAGAATATTGTCTCGCCCGTCAGCGACGACGCGGCCGTGACGGTAATCGATTGGCTTGATCGTGTCCCAGGGCCCGAAGCGAGTATGTCGCTTGCGCGCCATGCAATTTTCCATTCCAGCGGGCCGGTACGATTGGCCGCTGCGAAATGCTTGTCGCGTCGTAATCCTCTGGAGTTCGCGGGGCCAATGATTGAACTGTTGTCGTATCAAATCAAATCCGAGGTTCGACCTGTTTTTGAAAATGACTCGAGGTTGGGTTTCCGGCAATCGTTCTTCCGAGAAAGCATGAAAGAAAATCATATGACCGTGGTCAATACGCAAACGGACGAACGCCAAAGCCCGCTGGCTGGTACTGCGGTGTTGGCGGGAAATGGTAGTGACCGATCTACCAACCAATTGCTCACCCAAGAGAATCTCTTTGGGGCTACGCCCGCAACCATTTCCGATCGCCAAAGGCTGGTTGCAAGTCAGAATCAGATGATCGACTTAGTAAACGAGCGTGTCTTTGCCGCATTGAAGATCGCAACCGAGCAGACGTTTCCTAACGAACCCCGCGTATGGTGGAACTGGTACGATTCGCTGGCTTATGTGACGCGCGATGGGAAACGAACGCGGTTTTATTCCTCGTCCGAGCGAGCGCCGAGTTCGATGGCGATCGTTGTTTCCGAGTGTTTTACGGCAGGCACCATTGTTTGGACCAATCGCGGACCCGTCAAAATCGAAACGATAAAGATCGGTGACTTGGCGTTATCAGCCAACGTAGAAAATGGTCAGCTTGAGTTTCGTCCCGTCATTCAAACGAATCGGCGACCTGCAGCGACAACTTTGGCAATCCAAACTCGCACGGACACTTTACGATGTACCCGCGGACATTTTTTCTGGGTAGCTGGAAAAGGTTGGACCGTGGCCGCCGACTTGACCGAGGCCGATGTCTTGCACGCAGTTCGTTCGCCTGTCAAAGTTGAACAAGTCCGGCAGGAGTCTGAGGTCGAAACCTACAATCTCGAAATCGAACAGACGGCGTGCTATTTTGTTGGCGAGGGAAAAGTCCTCACGCATGATATGACGTCTCACGTTCCGTCGCGATCGGTTCTACCCGGTGTCCCTTTTACTTTGGATCAGACGATCGCCAAGTAACAATTTTGCAAATCGCGCCGTGCAAGTATCCCTCATCGAGATGATCACCAAGTAAATGTCATTGCTGCGAAATGGGTTGATTGTTGTCCTGGTTACTGCTGTGCGGGTTTGCGCTGCTCAAGATGCGACGGACGGTACGTTGTCCAAAATCGCGGGCGATTCGACCATTCGTGCGGCGGCGGGTGACTCGGAAATTGTGATCACGACGACGACGCGACTTGCAGGCGCTATTCATTCGCTGACTTGGAATGGCAAAGAGTTTATCGATAGCTTTGATCACGGCCGACAACTGCAGTCTGCGGCAAGTTTTGATTGCCAGCAGACGGGAGAGTATTGGGCCGAGCGATACAACCCAACCGAAGCGGGTTCGCGCGCGGATGGCACCGGTCCAACTTCTACAAGTCGGCTACTGTCGCTCGATGTAGGAATGGCGGATTTGAAGACCAGGACGCAGATGGCGTTTTGGCTTACTCCAAACG
>JANMNK010000452.1:0-7928 GCA_031373875.1 Pirellulaceae bacterium
GCCAAAGGCTACGGTTGCGGCGGTGCGTCAGTTCGCCTTCGCTCTGATCTGAAATCGGCTCTAGAAGAAATGATCAACCATCCCGGACCATTTGTTCTCGACGTCGAAGTCCCTTACCAAGAACACGTGCTCCCGATGATCCCATCGGGAATGAGCGTCGACGACATGATTTTGACCTAGTCCGATTCTCGTCGGACTATTTTCGACTGGGGACACTGCTAAAGATAAGCCTACCAATAGTAGGCTGAGCTTACAGTTATGCCCGATCGTCATTCTCGCATTTGCTCTCCATCGAGCAAATGCGTTACGGTCAAGGACGATTTCTATCGAGAACCGACACTAAAATGACTCACCAAAATTTCCTTCAAGCAGCGATTGCAGAAGCGCTTTTGGGATTGGGTGAAGGTGGCATTCCGATCGGTTCGGTGCTTGTCATCGATGACCAGATTGTAGGTCGCGGTCACAATCGACGAGTACAACAAGGTAGCGCTATCTTACATGCCGAAATGGACTGCTTGGAAAATGCAGGACGGCGAAGCGCGACAGAATACCAACGAGCCACTCTTTACTCCACACTTTCGCCATGCGATATGTGTTCTGGGGCAGCCTTGCTCTACAAAATCCCGCGAATTGTGATTGGCGAAAACCAAAATTTTCAAGGCCCGGAAACTCTCCTCCGCCAGCGCGGCGTGGAACTGACCATTCTCAACGATGCTCATTGCATTGAGTTAATGCGAGGTTTTATTTGTGATCAACCACAACTTTGATTTGAAGACATTGGCAAATAATAGTTACGACACCCTTCGATGCAGAATCGTTTTCCAAGCTTTCTGTGCGAGTTTTTGAAGGCGCCGAGCGTCGAGAAAATCGATGATCATACTTGCGGCAATCAACTGGTTTTTAGCCGCAGCGGTGTGTGTTACAATTCCACTCTTCAAGATTCCGATTTTTCTCCCTAACTCGTAGCCTATTTCGAGTGCACTTCGTAAACGGAACTTTTAATGTCTTCACCATATGAACCACCGTCGGTTGCTCAGTCGTATGCCCATCCGACCTCGCAACTTGGACTTCACGTCATGCAACCTTTGCATGAAGTGGCGGGTTGGCTGAAACTAATTGGATGGTTCAATCTTATTCTCGGAATCATCTATGGGATCACAATCATAGGACTCATCATCGCTTGGCTACCTATTTGGCTGGGCCTATGTCTTAAGAATGCTGGCGAGTCACTAACGCTCGGATTCCCGAACGATAATACGAGGTTGCATGACGCCTCAACAAAACTTGCGACAGCGGTTCGAATCGTTGGGGTGCTGGTGATAATCAATTTGGTCATTACGGCACTGTATCTCGCTTTTATCGTTATGGCTGTTGTCGTAGCAATAGGCAGTGGTGCAGGCGTTCGATAAAGCTTGATTCCAATTACCCTAACATTTTGAAATGTGTCATTTGCAAATCGCGGAATCGGAGCGGGTTTGCTTAAAATCATGGGTTGCTCGCAACGAGTAGCTTACCGATTTGTTTTGGCTTTTCTGAATTGCCGCGACAGCTAACCTGCCCGTCGACAAGAGCTGTATGTATTGCAGAAGTGTATGGGGCGAAATGCGAGATTTGTTCATCGAATTTTGATCCTCTATTTGCTCATTGCAGCCAGTGGCGTTCCGCTGCCTCTCGTACACGCACAGCACGCCTGATCAGAAACTCAGACCCAAGATTCGCGCAAATACAAACTACATTTCAGGCTGCACGCTGGGCTATGACCGTGATTGCTTCGCAACGATCTAGCTGGGTCTGTAAATCAACTGGAAGTGAGCTAGGTGCCAACGTGAGCCAGGTATTCTGTAGCACGACCGTGGCTTAGACTTGGGCAAATAGTCCGATCAATAACCACCAGGCGCGGAGAAATCGGAGTAGGAATCGAATTCAGCGTGTCGTTCGGGCGCCTTGTCGTGGAATCGGGTGTATTCGCGTTCCCAAATTAGCTCGATGTCGCCAACGGGACCGTTACGTTGTTTGGCGATAATGATTTCTGCTTGACCCGCGAACTGTTCTGCGTCACTTCCGCGATGGTAGTATTCTTCACGGTGGACAAACATGACGACGTCGGCGTCTTGTTCGATTGCTCCTGATTCGCGTAGGTGACTGAGTTTTGGTCGATGGTCTTTACTATCTTCTGCTTGCCGATTTAGTTGCGACAAGCACAAAACAGGAACTTGTTGTTCGCGGGACAGCATCTTAAGCCGGCGAGCAATTTTAGCGACTTGCTCCTGACGCGGATCTTTTGCATTATCGGGGTCGATCAATTGCAAATAATCGATCACGATAAGCCCCAAGCGGCGACTTGGTGTTTTCTGTTTCTCTTGTTGCGTGATGCGGCGAGCTACGGCAGCGATTTCGCTAACAGTGCGACTCGGCGAATCGTCGACGTAAAGTGGTGCTTGGCTGATTTCCACTGCTTTTTGGACAAGTCGTGTTCGGTCTTCGGAGGTGATGGTTCCATTTCGCAATCGGCTACCGTTGACTTTCGCGACCGAACATAGAAGTCGATCGGCAAGTTCGATTGAAGACATTTCGAGACTGACGAACAGTACGGGACTTTTGCCTTTCATCGCAACCTGCTCGGCGATATTCATTGCGAGCGCGGTTTTACCCATACTGGGGCGGGCAGCCAAAATGATGAGTTCACCATTGTGTAAGCCGCCGGTCATGTTATCGAAATCTTTGAAGTGCGTCTCAACGCCGCCTTCGACATGCTCACCACGCAGTCGTGCGTCGATTCGAGCCATGGCCGATGTCAAGATCTGCCCAATCGTCGATGTGGCTTGAGCGATCCGTTCGTCCTGAATCTGAAATATCTTTTGCTCCGCCTGCGAAACAAGCTCTTTCGGATCTTGATTGTCTTCGTAGGCATCGCGAAGAATGGTGGTGGATGCATCGATTAATCGCCGGAGGGTGGCTTTCGTTCGAACGATCTCGCCGTAGTACTTTGCATGTGCTGCGTTGGGGACGCTATTGGCTAATTTGGCCAAGTATGCAGCGCCGCCGATCAATTCGTATTCACCGGCTTTTTTAAGTTCATTGACCAACAGTGTGACGTCAATTTTGCGTCCACTTTCATGCATGGCCAACATGTGATGAAACAGTTTGCGGTGGGCATCATCGTAGAAATCGTCTTCACGCAGGATCAGCGTTAACTCGTCGCAAACATCGGGACTTAGCATGACGCTGCCCAAGACACCCATCTCGGCGGCAATATCAAACGGAGGAGATCGCTCAAGTATTTCCGATGGCTTAGGAGCACGGCGATTCTGATTTCTGTTCGACAGTGCTTTGCTTTCGGTCGCCATGGAACGCATTCCTGAAATAAACGGTCGGTGTAATGTTTTGAGTAACTTAGTTTCTTGTCGTTGTGGCGGGGGTGTAACGGATGGTGGTGTTAGGAAAGGGTTGATTTTTGGGGTGGGTTAAGTGGTCAGGGGTTTTGAGCGATTGGGGGCAATGCTATACACTGATTTACTGAGCGATTGGGGACAATCGCTCTACACTGGGTTGTTGAAGTTGAAAATAACGGTATTGAGGTATTCGCTCAGGCGCAATTTTACCTCTTTTCGCATTAACGGAATGGGACGGACAACATTTAGTGGTTGGCGAGAGACAGCCCACTACAATTCGCAAGGCCGAGGGCTTGACAGGCATGCGTACGGACAACGCAGAATCGTGGCAGTTATTTTGATTTTGCTTGCTGGAATAACTGTTGATAAAGTGCTTGGTGTCGGTCGATCATGCTTTGGACGGAAAAGTGTTCTTCGATTCTCTTTTTAGCTTCAATTCCCATTCTTTCCGACAAACTGGTGTCTTCCATTACGGCCATCATTTTTCTTGCTAACAACTCAGCGTCACCGATGGGGAATAATTCTCCGGTGACTCCTGGGATAACTAAGTCCCGGTTTCCTGGAATATCGGACGCGATGACCGGGACGCTAGCTTGCATGGCTTCCATGATCACGTTCGATTGTCCTTCGTAGTGGCTCGGATGGACAAGCATCGAAAAATGTGGCATTAGTTCCGCGACGTCCTGTCGTTCTCCGACCATACGGAGGCAATTAGCTAATTGATATTGGTCGCGAAGATGTTCGAGTCGTTGGCGTAATGGTCCATCTCCGATGACCACTAGCATCGCGCCATCGCGGACCACGCGAAAAAGCTCCATTGCCCAAAATAAATCGGCGTGACCCTTTTGTGGCCAAAGTCTACCGATCGATGCTATGATCTTTCGGTCGTCTGGCACCCCAAGCCGACCGTAGGCTTCTTGCCTCGTAATCGTCGTCGTGCTTCTTGGCGGAATCCCGTTTGGGATAACATGGAAAACAGATCGATCAATTCCACGTTCAGCGTAAAAGTCCACTACTCCGGTACTATTGGTTACCATCGCATTGGACTTGCGTGCCAGGTATCGATCTAACCAAAGCTGCGGTATTGATTTCCACGGATCGACACAGCGTTCGCCTCCGATCACGACAGGAACGCGATTCCATCGGGCAGCCACGCGTCCATAACAGTTTGCAGCAAATAGCCAAGTGTGAACAATGTCGGGCTTTAGTTTTTTGATAATTCCAGACAGCCTGCCCAACGCCAACGGATCAAATTTCCCTCGCTTGTGGACGGAATGAACGGGAATTCCGGCCTTGTCCAGTTCCGTTTTGCGGGGACCATCGCGAGTCAACGTAACGACATGACAATCGAATTGCGATCGGTCGAGCCCACCCGCCAAAAAGCATAACTGCTTTTCAGCGCCTCCTTGGTCAAGCGTTGGTATTATTTGGCAAACTCGTAGCGTCATGAAAACTTGATTTGCAGCTCAAAATAAACTTGTTCAATATCTAATTACACAACCGCAGCGATTGGCTAACATTTTAAATGTCCAAGCGGTGTGTGATAGGCTCGGCACTTTGTAAAAACCGATCCGCCATCTGAATCAGTATCCGCAGTGATCCAAAGCATTCAATAGCCAATTCACTTGCCGCTTGAGATTCGTGGCTCATGTTCGAGAAAAAAGATTGATCCATTCGTCAAGAATGACTTCTGCGGGACTCGCCCGTAAAAAACTGTCCGCCAGAAGTCCTGCTGCAGTCTCAAATTCCTGAGGTTTGAGCAGCCATTCTTCAAGCTTCTGAACCATCCCATTCAGATCCCCGTTCCACATCAGTAGATTCGACGAGGTTCCCAAGCGAGTTTTCCATTCATCATCGCTTGGCGCAATCCAAGCCACTCCCGACGCGATGACATGAGGAAGCAGGAATCGTGCCCGACCTATCAAATTGGGAAATACCACCAAGTCAGCCGCAGCAACAAGTTCGTCTACGTCGTCAAATGCTCCAAATAGCATGATGTCTGCGTGCCAGGATCGATCGCGCAACTTGGAGTAAAGGAATCGAGCTTCCCGATCTGGTCCCGCGATCCAAATGCGAATCCGTTGATCCCTTTCGAGCAATGACATTGCCGCCAGGCTAAGTTGGTCGGACCCAGACTCCTGCGAAATTTCGCCCAAGCTCACAATCAGTTTTGTGTCGAAAGGTAGGATGAAATCACCGGATAGTTTTGCCAAGGCCGCTCGAGCAGCAAGTTTCATCCTTTCCTGATGATGGAGCGGATTTAATGAAGAGTCGGCGATGCGAACAATTTTCGATGGACTAATTCCCGCAGCCGAGAGCGCTCGATTCGATCGTGCATCGGGTACGACAACGGCATTGAGTTTCCGAGCGGCATCGATGGCTACTTGTGACAAGCTTGCATCTGGCTGTGAAGGTCCAGAGGCAATTCGTCCATAAACAGGAATGTTGTCACACACTCGCCGATTGCAAATTTGAAACAAGTCCGGCCCCGGCTCGTCAACATATATACAGTCCCAACTACTCACATTTTGTGTAACCCATCGAGCCAAATTGCGGACATAATGAGTCGAATACCAACTTGACGTAGGTGCAGGCAGTATTCGCTGAATTTTAACTTCGCGACATTCCGATTTGTTGGGCCACGACGAGTGCCATCGAGGGGTCACTACAGTCATGGCACAGCCGCGTCTTGCGAGCGCACCCGCCCAAAAAAGCAACGCTGTCGAATCATCGTCCACAACGGGCCAAAATTTTCGACTTACGATTAACACACGGGGCGCAGTCATATAGCGCGATGTGACTGAAGGTCGCTGGGTTGGAGGGCGGCGACGAAGGGAAGATTTCTGTATTGGTCTTCGTAATCCAATCCATATCCAACGACAAACTCATTGGGGATTTCGAAACCAACGAGATCAGGCACCTGTGTAACTGTTTGGCATCCCGTCTTTCTCAACAACACGACGCTACGAACACTCTTCGGCTCCTGTAATCTCAGATGGCGAATGATTTCAGCTAACGTTTTCCCTGTGTCAAAAATATCGTCGATTACCAGAACATCACGACTTCGAATATCGAGCATGACTTGATCATTGATTGCCAATTCACCGGAACTCGTTCCGCCTCGATAACTACTTGCCTGGATCAAGGATACGCGGATTGGCATTTCAAGTCGGCGTATTAAGTCCGCCAGGAATACCAGACTTCCCGTCATTACGGCCACAATGGTCAGTGGGTTTCGTCCGTAGATGGCTGAAACCTGTTGCGCAATGCGGTTGACTCCACCGCTCAGATCAGTTTCGCTGAGCAAAACCTTCACGTTCTATCTCCCTGAATACTACCGACCATTTACTGCACAATTAGCGATCTGACTTGATCGATACATCGAGAGAGTTTCGTTTGTCACCCGAGTAAAGTATCCCGAACAGGAAGTTTAAAAATGAGGATTTCCCGCGAGCGGCAAGTCGCTGGACAAGGAATATAGCTTCGATTGAATTACAGTCTACATGGGGCCTATAAGAAAAAGTTTTTGGCTTCGTTTTGCAGGAGGTGCCGCATCTTACTCAGGCGACAGACATTTAATACGCGTGCGATATCTTATGCAGCTTTGCGTGAATGTCACGGATAACGAGCAAGTCAAAAGTATCTGGCAATTCGAGTTCAAAGCTTAAAGCTATCTTCCTCAGTTTGATCACCGTAGATTGGCATGTGACGATAGTAGACTTCGAGAATCATGGTTGACATGCAAGTGAGATAGTGCCGGCCCCCAACGCCTGCTCCGTCGCCAGGACCGTGGTCTTCGACAAACCAACTGCCGCGAGCGTGACCTTCTTTTACTTGGGAGTTGACGAGTTGGTCGCGCATTTTATTGTTCCACGCTTCCCATAAATCGCCGCCGTGCTGTTTTAGGACCTGGGTAGCGTAATAGTTGTAGTACATATCCGTTGGATTTGGGCCTCGGGCTGCAAGGAATTCGACGCCTTCCTTTAGAGCAGGATTCGTTTTTTTCCATCCCATGTACATTCGGCAAAGCAGTCCGCAGGCCGTCGTGGCACGGCGACCTTCGATGTCGGAGGTGGGTTGATCGTATCCATAATATGCACCATCATTCATTTGAACGTTTGTCAAGAAAGCTTCGGCTTTGTAGAGTGTAGGCATGGGCACAACCAAACCACCCATTGAGGCGCTTTTCATGGCCATGATCTGCCAGCCAGCCACAGACGTATCGCTGCCTTCGCGAGGAGCGTACTGCCATCCACCTAGTACCGGATTCTGAGCATATGCGATAAAGTTAATCGATAACTGAGCTGGCTCTGCAAGTGCTGGGTCACCTGTCATGGCGTAGGCTTCGCAAATCGCAATTGCAGCAATACCGTGACCGTACATTGTGTCCCCGTTCCCATACCAACTACCGGTCGGAAATTCCCCTTGTTCGACTTTCATCGACTTGATCAAGTAAGCAAGCGCATTGCCGACCAACTCCTGATATGTTCCTTGCAAATGCGTTTGCCCCGCGCCGAAAAAGGTCATTAACGCTAA
>JANMNK010000457.1:0-5567 GCA_031373875.1 Pirellulaceae bacterium
ACTGGCCGTTCCCCCATGGAATTATGGGCCAAGTCGCTCGATTATTCAGCGGTGCCGCGTTGGTGATCATGTCGCACGGAGCCGAGTTCTCGCTGGCTTGACGCAAGCGCTGGGTGCTTCCTTTTCTCCGACAGTCCCTTCGAGCCGCTGATTTGCGGATCTCGAATAGTTCCGATACCGGTCGCATGGTAGAGGAGTGTTGTGGCAAACCTTGCAACGTCCTGCCCTACGGAACAACGGTTCAGTCCAAAGAAAAAGAACGTCCCGAAAATCCTGTCCCTCGCATCCTGTTCACCGGTCGATTGATCGAACGCAAAGGACTTGAATACTTGCTCGAAGCGGTTCCAAAAATTCTCCAACGAGAAAAAGCTGAGTTTGTCATTACGGGAAACGGAGATCAACGAGAAAAGCTGGAACGCATTCATAAAGAACTCAACCTTGGCGACTCGGTGAAATTTCTAGGTTTCGTTTCGAACGAGCAATTGGCCGAAGAATATGCCAAGTGCGATATTTGGGTGAACCCAGCAATCACTGATAGTTGGGGAGATGTCGAAGGCTTAGGCGTCGGCTCGATCGAAGCGTACAGCTACTTTAAACCAGTAGTTGCTTGCTCCGTTGGCGGGATCCCCGACACGGTTCGCAATGGCCAAACCGGTTACCTTGTCCCAGAAAAGAACGCCGATGCGCTAGCAAATGCAATTATCGACTTGCTGGAGAATCCAGAAAAGCGACGTGAGTTCGGCAAAGCTGGATTCAAGTTTGCGCAAAAGACTTTTAGCTGGAGCCGCATTACGACAGATCTCGAAGAGCTTTATTCGATCGCTCAAGTTCAGTCGTCTCTGCCTTCGAAAGTCATGTTACCTGCACTATTGCCAGTCGAAACTGTCGCTGCGTAGTGTTTTCGAAGGTGTCAATTCTCGGCTGGGATTCGCAACCACTCCATCATCGATCGAGTCGGTTGCGATCCCAGCCTCAAGCCAAGTTCAATTACTCTCCTAAGTCCGCGTTGCTGAAATGAAAAAAATCACGAACATCGTTAAAAATTTACCCCCGTGGATGCAAGCGATCATGCGAGCCATCATCACGGTTTTCATTTTGGCGGCCATCGCAGCGGCTGCTGGCAAGTTAATGGCCAAGACCGACATCAGTGGCGCGCTTTGCTCGCCTTGGTTCGTGTTCGGGACATTGCTTGCCATCCTTTATCGATTGGTAAATCCCTACGGATGGGCGCTCGTACTTCGCGGGCTAGGATTTCAAGTCAGCGGGCTGCAGGCGACGAAGACTTGGCTTCACGCCGAGTCACGTCGCTGGCTGCCGGGCGGAGTTTGGGGCTATGCATCGCGTGCCGTGCAAGCCCAGAAGCTTGGTGTTTCCGTAGGCGGCGCGTCCGCTTCGATGCTGCTCGAGTTGTTGATCACTGTTCTCGCGGCTGCCATTGTGAGTGCTATTGGCGTGATCATTTACCGGGACAAACTCATCGAGACAGTAATGAAAATGACAAGCAGCTCCACCTTGCCGTGGCTTATCGGCGGAGGCGTCCTGTGCATGATTGGTGGTTGGTTGGTTCGCAAGAAATTATTCTCCAAGCTCAAACGGCTTTCGGAAAAGTACGAATCGCTTCGTGGAATTCAGCTACGTCCCAGTCAGCTTGTCGCGGCCACCGGTTATATGATCGCTATGGCGTGTCTCAATGGCACGGTGAATGCCGTCCTCATTAAATCGCTAACTGGCACCGAAGAAGTCCCCTTTCTTGTGCTCTTGGCTGCAACCTCGACGGCTTGGGTCATCGGGCTCGTCGCGTTCTTCTCGCCAGGCGGCATCCTAGTTCGCGAAGCTGCCTTGGCCGCACTTCTCTCGCCGTGGATTCCTTATCCAATAGGGCTTGCACTGGCCGTGATGTCGCGACTGGCACAGCTCATCGCCGAAGTTGTCGGTTTGGGATGTACGATTCGCGTTCCTGCCATCGCAAAACTCTTCAGCAAGGAAAGCGAGCAAGCAGCAACTTATTCCTGCAACCGGTAGGGCCGATAGTGCCCGCGGGCGGGGTCCCAAAGGTAGACGCTCCAAAGATACGTCCTATGCTTCAGCTCGCAGTTTTTGCGGATAAATTCCTCGAAGCGAGCACCGGGGTATTCCCATCTTAGGTTCTTGCCACGCGTGCGGAACTTCTCGCGATTAAGAATGATCCAAACGCGTTTACCTTTGCTCACAACGCCGATCAACTGGTCAAGGTTGCTTATTACTTCGCCACTTCCATTTCGGTCGACAAGAACGCCATCCCTGACGACTGCAAAATCGTAAAGTAGTGGAATGGCCAAATCATAATCGCACTTGTCGCCTTCGATAAATGCACAATGCGTGTGGGGCTCGGTGATAGCAATTTGATCGCCAGGACGTTTTTGGCTGCGAACCCAGCGCACTGCGCCGGTGGAGTCGCCCAACACTCGCAACTCGTAAGATGCCGGAATCCGCCACAGCGACCAAGAGCACAATACACTGATCATGCCCGCAGTCATACAAGCTCCCACCGTTACAACGTATCGGTTTTGATTCTTGCTCGGTGGATAGACCACCGAAACCAAAGTCGAAAAAACCAAACGCATGCCGTCGACGCACAGGACAATCCAGACGGGAAACAGCCAATACATGTAGCGCAAGCTGACGTTGGTCACGAGCAGATTGGTCAATATCACTCCGGATATTAAGAATGCGAGAATTGCTAACGTATTTCGATTTTGCTCGCGCCACAATAACGGCAAGCCTGCGAAAAAGAAAAGACTTGGAACGACATGCAATCGCGAATAACCAATGAACATGGACAGCATGTTCAGCGGGTACCAAAAGTGCGGTTTAACGGCCGCTTCGATCGATGGCGAAACGCCCTCGGTTCGCGTTAAACACAGCGTCTGAAAAACGATGAAGTCCAGTGCGATGATGCCAACGACGATGACGCCCAAAATGCCGAGCTGGATGTTCTTTGTCCAGCCGAGATCCTTGGCAAAAACCAAATAGCCAAAGACAATCGATGGCCCCATCGCGATCGTGATTTCTTGGCTCACGACAGCCAGCAGGAATGTGATAATCGTCGCAATTCGATATCCCTGACTTTGATCGCTTACAAATCCGCGACAAAAAAAGTACATCGTCAGCAGCGCAAAAAATTGCTGCATCTGGTAAAAGCGAATCACATGGCAAGTAAAAATTTCGAACGGATGCACCGCTACGAGCACCATACTGAACAGACCGACCCATCTACTCCCTAACAGTTGGGAACCAATCAAGTAACACAACCACGCTGTTGCGACTCCCCACGAAACTGTTTGCAATCGAAATGTCCACAAATCGCCACCGAATGGCAGCGCGACTAGAGCAGTAATGTAATGGTATAGCGGGCTTCGCGTGTAATAAACGTCTTTGGGTACAAATGCTGGAGCGCCCATTTCCATGATGCTCATCACAGCCTGCGTCGATGCATATTCATTGTCATCGAGAGGTTGCAGGTCAAGCTTATAGCCACGCACGAGGAAAGCAAGCAGCGCCACCCAAATCAATAAGTGAACCCACACGCGAGTCTCCGGCAAAGCACGCATGACACCCGTAAAGACGTGCCCGCGATCGCGCAGGCGATTTAAACCAACGCGACCAACAATATCAAGAAGCCCAACAAATAAACTGATGACGATTGCTCCGCCGAAAACGTATCGCCACATTGTGCCATCGAGAAACAACAGGATTTCATGACGTTCAATCCAACTAATTTCCAGTAACAACCCCGCGCCGATGGTGACCGTGGCGGCTAGCAGCATGGCATACAGCATCTGGGAAACCGAAACCCACAGGGGCGCTGCCGAATTTTCGTGAATACCGTTTACACAGGCGCGGAACTGGTCTCCTAACCAATCGTTACTTTTTTGCGAAGCACGTCTCTCGGCAAAGTGCGCGAATAGAATAATCGCTCCGATTGCCGCCAAAGTGAGCACGGTGACTGCAATGAGTGTGCGGGGCAATAGGACGCTGAATGTTGCGGGGTGCAGTGCATTCCCACGATATTGCATCGGCAATATGGATTGGCCGTGCTGATGTGCGGGACCAAGCACGGTTACTGGCACAGACACCCCTGGAGGAATCGTAGCGACAGTCGCAACCGATGTCGTCGGCAGATTCTGCAGCTCGCCCGACTCGGCCGGTGCAGCTTGCAGGTCGTTTTGATTTTGGTTTTTGCGTTTGGCAACCTCGGCAGTCCAAGTTGCGTTTTGAGGAAATTCGATAAATGAGCCATCCAAAAGCCGAAGCCCGCCATCGACAGCGATCTGCGTAGGCCAGCTAGCATCTGATTTGCCAAGGCAACGAATCTCGATAATGTTGCGACCAGGACGAACGAGGTTGGCAACGCTGTAGCTTAAAAAACCACCAACGCTTTGCTCGTGTTTCAACGAGTTCGGGATGGGCCGCTCGGGGAACAAATCCGGTGTTTTCGGCGTTCGTCGCGATTCGGCCAGCGTGCGCTTTGGTTCCAGAACTCCTGCTTCCTGAGCACGGTGATTTGTTCGCTCGTAACGAAACGGCGTGATGGTCGGCGAAAACGGCTTCTTGAACATTTCGAGCCCCGGCGCGGCATCGCGTGGCGACTCAAAACTCTTGCCGACAAACGTCGTTCCAACTTCATCGGGGTCCAGCAACTCCGGACTTGCGCGGGGATCCAATGCCGACCCACGACCGAAAACCCATTCGCCATTATCCAAATCGGGTGGCTTTGTGGATGCTACGGTAACGCGAGTATTGTTGATGTAAAGCTCGTACGAGCGGTTGGCCATCATCCGCATCCAAGCTTCGTCCACCTTGCCGGGCACATCCCACTGGACCCGAAAGTTAATGGCTTCTTTGGTCGCTGCCTTTGTCAGTCGCATCCACTTGCCAACAAAGGCTTGCGAGTAGATTTCCTCCGGCATCGATCGAGTACCGTGCGTCGTGGGCCCTTTGCAGGCCACTGCGTGCCGCCATTCTTTGTCCCAGTAATATTTTTCTGTCCAATCCACTAATTGAGGACCGGGAGGGGCAGGTTCGCTCAGCCAAGTTTCGTCACTGCGGATCGGTATCACTTGTCCGCTCCACATGACAATTTCACCGGTGAAATTGACCATGGCAGGGGCGGAACGCGATTCCACTTCGACCGCGATAACATTCTTGCCAGTGACAAACGAAGGCGTGATGTCAACGTAATAAGGCATACGCCAGTTATCGTGACCGTTCCATTGGTATTCCCGGGGGAAATTAAGCGCCAAAGCTGGCTCTTGCGGCAACAGGACCTGCCCCTTCTCACTAGATCCGCTTTGGAAAGGTCGCGTCGGTCGCCAAAGATATTGGCGGCCCATCGGATTGCGGTTCACGTTGAATTCAAAAGCGTCCGCCGCAGTGATCTTGACCCACGCGTGCCGAACTTTACCCGTCAAGTCATAACGCTTGCGAAAGTAACCTGCATGCGTCAAATCACCTGGTGCACGAATCCATTCGCCTTTGTACTCGGTCCGGCGAAGCGAGTGCGATTGGGACAATTGCCAGCGCGCCGA
>JANMNK010000461.1:0-10471 GCA_031373875.1 Pirellulaceae bacterium
ACTCAAGCGACGATGACGACGAAACGAACAAAGCCCAGGTTTCCCTAGGCTTTGACGCTATTCTGCAGCTTATGCCTGCTACTGGCTTAATCATAACAATGGGCGATACTGGACTCGAACCAGCGACCTCCACGATGTCAACGTGGCGCTCTAACCAACTGAGCTAACCGCCCGATATTCTGCGACTATATATTCAGTGACTCTGTTCTGGGAAACACTACTTATTGAGGAACTCCACTTGGTGCGAATCGTTCCCAGGCGACTCGTACTGTGGTTGTTGCCGACGGTAGTCTATGGATTGTCGGCAGGTGAAGCTGAAAAATCAAGCTAACTTGAAGTTTGCTTCGTCAAGCTTTCTATCCAATTCCAACCAAGTCCTTTCAACCCGTTGGGCAATTTACCTTTTCGGAAACTTGCCGAGCTTTTGGGTAGCAGGTTTGCCAACACACGGGTTTGGCAAATGCAACCTAAACCAATTAATGGTAAGGCGAACTTGGGCAAAAACGTTCCGTGGCGTCGGTGCCATTTTGCCGAAATTCTTGGGCCGGTTAGGGTAAAACCGAATCCTCGAATCTCAACTAGCGGAAAGTCTGAACGCGGTGACCGTTTACGTCAAGGGGCGAACAATTGCACTTATAAGGCAGCTAAAGTGGAAAATCGTAGAAAGCTATGTTGACCACGGACCCTTTTTTCTCCGATAATAGAAAAAATCGTTAAACTTGTGGCCTGAGCCGAAAAAACGTTGGCCCGTGTCGGTCAATGTGTTTGGCATCGGGAATTTTGTTTGTTCAATTTACGAAAGGGTTAAGCAATAGAACGCAACCAGACCAGAATCAACGCACACATCCGAATTACTCCTATTCGCGTGATTGGCCCTGAGGGCGATCAGTTAGGTATCATCCCTACCGAAGAAGCGTTGAATCGAGCACGTGAGGTAGGCCTCGACCTTGTCGAAGTCGCTCCCAACGAAAAGCCTCCTGTATGCCGAATCATGGATTTCGGTAAATACAAGTACGAGAAGAATAAGAAGAAGCACTCGAGTAACCACGCACACCATACCAAGACCAAAGAAATTCGGCTTCGCCCTAAAACCGGCGAGCATGATATCGAAACCAAAGTTCGACAAGCACGCACCTTTCTTCAGCACAAAGACAAAGTGCAAGTGTCGGTAGTCTTTCGCGGTCGCGAAATGGCTCACATCGAAGAAGGCCAGAAGGTCATGGAAAACGTTCTGAAGGATTTGGTCGAGTTCGGCAAAGTTGAAGCACCACCGCAACAAAACGGTAAGCGGATGATTGCAACTTTGGCTCCGAAGTAAACACTCTGGCTCTCGGGTATGACTGCTGCTGCACCCGATGAGCAGAGCATCTAGTCGAAATGTGCACGTGCGACTCTGTCTGGTCGCACGTGTCGTCGTGTGTTGGAACACGCATCGCGATGCATGTCGGCTACTTGGTAGTCATTCCCTCATTCTCAAAGCGGTGTGAAAACTCATTTGCATTAAATCAAATGGTGTATTCATCGTGGAATGGCTCACTATGAAAAAATCTCGACCAGCAATCCTCGAGTTAGCGCAGTTCATCCACTGCGAAGCTCCTAAACAGTTTTGTGTCGTACTCACGCGAGCCTATCTATGCCGTAGACGCAGGCTGCCTCTTAAACGACTATACTAAACCAGCACTTGACTAAAGTAACACTTGGCAAATGATGGCAAGTGCGTGTTACATTCGATTTTCGAAATAATGCGACGTACGTCCGTAATCGCGATGATTGTGATCGCTTGATTGTTTTGCACACGACACTTGCCGAGTTTACTGTAAAGCGGCACGGTTGATGGACAGCGAGAACGGAGTGAATTTTTTAGGACGCGTGTGGAGCAAGTTTGGGGAGCTTTGAACATGGCCTTATTCCACAATCATCAGAATGCGTTCACGAGTTTTAACGCGTTGCATCGTGAAGGTCTTGTTGTGTCGAGTCGACGCAATATGATCAAAGCCGGTATGGCTGGCATCGCCGGATTGTCGCTTCCTAATTTGTTACAGCACCAATCGCATGCCCTTGCGAATGGGCTTTCCACGCCTCGGGCCAAGAGCGTTATTTTGCTTTGGATGACGGGTGGCCCAAGTCACATCGATACGTGGGACCCTAAGCCCGATCGGCCTTATGAAAATCGTGGACCGTTCGGAGTGATCAGTACGAAAGTTCCTGGCGTTTCCATCTGCGAGCACTTGCCCAAACAGGCTGCGATGATGGATCGATTCACGATCATTCGATCCGTTGATGCAAAGTTCAGTAATCACGAACCGAACATGGTTTTTCAAACAGGCAATCTAGATGCTGAGCCAAGGATTCGACCTGAATCCACTCAGTATCCCGCGATCGCGTCGATCATCGCTAAGTCGCGAAGCGAACTCGATCAATCGATGCCAAGCTATGTTGGATTCTATCGTTCACCAAGTCACATCGCATTCGCTGGGGCTTTGGGACAGCAATACAATCCTATGCAAGGCAATGCGGCAGCGAAGCTTCCCGTTTATGACTTGGTTGGCAACGACACGGGTACGACGACTTCCGCGGAGGTTTTTCAATTCCCAAGTGGCTTGGATTTTCAGCGTATCGAAGATCGACGATTGTTGTTGGGTGATTTGGATCGATTGCGACGCGATATTGATTCTTCGGGAACTATATCCGCGACGGATACTTTTCAGCGGCAAGCAGTCGAGATGTTGGTTGGCGAGAAAGCGAAGCAGGCTTTCGACATTTCTCTCGAGCCGGACTCGGTAAGAGATCGTTACGGAAAACACTTATGGTGCCAACAAGCTTTGCTCGCTCGCCGACTTGTCGAAGCCGGCGTTGCATTTGTCACGATTGACTTGAGCTACCACTCTGCGAGTGGGACGTGGGACACGCACGGCGATAACATTCCACCGTACGGCGGGATCAGTCGCGGCCTCAAACCGTTACTTCCGCTGTTCGATCATTTGATCACGACGCTTGTCAGCGATTTGGAAGAACGCGGACGGTTGGAGGACGTATTGATTATCGCAATGGGTGAGTTTGGGCGGTCGCCTTACATGGGCACGCAAGGCAGTACAGATGGACGCGATCATTGGCCGGCCGTTATGTCGATGTGTATGGCGGGCGGCGGCTTGCGGCATGGGCAAGTCATCGGAGAGAGTGATCGCGATGGAGGATCGATTAAAAATCGGCCCGTTACACCGGGCGATCTAGCAGCAACTATCTATCGACATTTTCAAGTTCCTCTCGATACTCAGTATATCGATTTGCGCGGCCGCCCTCGCAATATCGTCGATCAAGGTCAACCGCTCGCCGAACTTGGGTTTGCGTGAAGCCCGTCGAGCTAGCTTGATAATAAAGATTGCCGATCGTTCGGGGAACTTATTGCGAAATCCGAATTAGGCTTTGTTGTTTCGTCGTCAAATTCAATAGGAACGCCGAACAACGCTACCGAATGATTGTAAGTTGGCGTATGATACGCACACGAGAAAATTGATAAGATGGCATCGAGGCACTCGATCGTTTTCCATGCCGAAAAGGAATATTGGATGAGTTTACAAATTGAATTGATTCGCCAAACGCATCGCTTGTTACGCCAACGAGCCGATATCGAAGGGCAGCTTGAACGCGGGCCAAAACAAGTGAAAGCGGCACAGTTGCAAGTCGACGCCGCGAACGACGCACTCAATTCAACTCGCGAACAAATAAAACAGAAACGAATGGAGGCGGACCGCAAGCAATTGCAATTGCGTGAACGCGAACAACGTGTCGTTCATATGGAGTCGCAGCTTAATGCGGCAAAAGGCAATCGCGAATACCAAACGCTCAAGGAACAAATTGCTGCCGAGCGTCAAGCGAATAGTGTATTGTCGGATGAGATTCTCGAAGCATTGGAATCGGTCGACTCAATCAGTGCCAATGTCGATGGCTTGGTAACAAAACTGGCCGCGTGTGAGCTGGAGAAAAAGAAGGTAGCGGACTCCGTCCAGCAGCGACTCGATGTTCTCAGCAGCGAACTAAAGCGAGTACAAGAGGAACTGGCATCGTCCATATCACAATTATCGGGAGACTTTGTTGCAGAACTCAAGCGACAGATTTCGAGCCGAGCGGAAGAAGCGATGGCGGAATTGGATGGCAACTCCTGTGGAGGTTGTTACACTAATCTGAATGCTCAGATACTTGACCGTCTGCAGATGAACTATCCTATTAATTGCCCAAGTTGTGGTAGAATCATTTATTCGCCGGAAAACCGTCGCGGGTAGCCTTTGGGAAGTTCGCTGCGGCTTTTTTCCAGAATTTTCATGCAGCTAGCTTTTAGATTTCTCTATCTCGCTTGACAATTGAGCCGTATAGATAAACGATTACACAAAACAACTAGGAAATTCACATACGACCTTTTGGACTAAAAGGTCGTTTCTTTTTCTACAAACAGTATTTCTTAAACACATATCCAACGTGAGCCCTTGGTAAATCGCTTGGGTGGTGCCGTTTCGACGGTGAAGGAGAATTCCATGTCTGATTACGTTCCAATGACACGTGAAGGTTACAACCGTATTAAAGCTGAGTTGGACCGTCTCGAGCAGGATGAAATGCCTCGTATCACCGAAAAGATGGCGGAAGCTCGCGCTGAAGGCGATTTAAAAGAGAACGCTGAGTATCATGCGCAACGTGAAAACCAGGGCATGCTACAGGCCAAGATCAACGCACTGAAAGCCAAGTTATCCAAGGCACACATTGTTGACACTTCTAACTTGGTCAAGGGTGAAGTTGTTTTCGGTTCGACCGTTCGCGTCAAAGATCTCGATTACCAAGATGAGGAAGAATACACGCTCGTTGGCGCTGGAGATGAAGATTACGATGTCGGCAAAATACTAACGACAAGCCCCATCGGAACTGCCCTCCTGGGTAAGAAAGTTGGCGAGACCGTCAGCATTCCCGTTCCCAAAGGCGTGCTGCGATACGAAGTCTTGAACATTGAATTCCGTGATCTGTGAATCCAAAGGGTGCGATTGCGGTACTAAATCAGTACACGAGCTACAGCATTTAATTCACGCTAAGCCCAGTGTTTTAAACAGGTCTTGCCTACTTGCGATGCTTTTCCATTGGCTGTTGTATCCTTGCCACCGTGGAATGGGCGAGTTTTCATAGTTTGGCGACGGCAATGTTTATTTCGTAGGCGAACCCGACAAACGATTCGCGTTTCAACTTTCCATTCGAAGGCTCCAGCACATGTCAAATCAAGACTCGACGAGTGAAGTAAAAAATCAGCAAGACTCGCCGATGGGACCTGCGTGTTTGGTCGTGGGTATTTTCGTTGCGGTGGCAATCAGCGTCACGTTCATCGTGGCAGCATGGATGATGACAGGCAAGCAAGGCGAACGAGCCAATAAAGCGATTCAAGATCAATTGATCCCGTGGGTCGCGCAATCGCCGCTGGACCCAACCGACAAGCAAGCGGTTACCGAACAACTGTCAAAACTAGTCAGTGAGATTAACGCCAATCAGTACGACGAGCGGCAGTTACTACGGCTGTTTGCGGTCTTGAGCGATTCGCCTGTTTTGCAGTGGGGCGTCATTCAGCAAGTAAATGCGCGGGCGGCCAATTCCGGCTTAACGGCGGCGGAACTTGAAGCTTTGCAGATCGAAAGCGATCGCTTGTTGCGTCTAGCTTCCCAAGGCGGACTTGGCTTGCAGCAGTTGGAATTTGTCGTGCAAAAAGTGGCATCGAAAGAACGCAAGTCGGGTACGCTGAGCATTGTAGACTCCGTGACCGATGCCGACCTTCGAGAATTCCTGCAGCGAGCCAAATCGACGGCAGACAAACGCGATATCCCGCAGGAGGCTTTTCCCAGCAGCGTTTCGCAAGTGCTGAAGGGATTGATCGAGTTGGCTTTGTCTACCTCCGCAGACGGTTCTGCGCTAGGGTTCCCACAAGACAAATAACGTTCCAGCCAATTGCCTCAAGTGCATCGTCCACTGCATTCCACAGAGCTTGCGTTAATCAAACTCGCCATGAAGGAACCAATGTCCGTCGTTGATCTCGCGAAACAGCCATAACCATTTGCCCTCGTCCGTTTCAACTCGGTAATAATCACGACGCTGGCTCGGTCCTCGCCACCAGCCGCTTTCAATTCGTTCGGGGCCCCAGTATCGAACAACGTTTCGTTTGCATTGCTGGACTCGAAATTGGCAAGGAATCCCATCCGGATACAACGCAATAACGTCGAGCGGAGTGGGAGGTTGGATCAGGTAAAGCGGTCGGCGAAGCGGTTCATCGATCGTCGGTTCAGCTTGCTGTCCTGACGAAGCACGCGGCAACTTGCGTTTGGTATTCTGAGCACCTCCATCCAGTCGCCTGCCTGTCAATGGCCGCCATTCGCATGCAAGCTCTGGTTGGGGATCTCGCTGCAATTTGGGAGCGACTACGGCGCGACGGCCCAGTCGGTTGCTTAGGGAGTCGATCAAGCGGGCGGCAGCATCTCGATGGCCAACCTCTTCCACTTGGAATAAGTCGGGTTGGCTCCAAGCCAGCGGTCCAACCAAAGTTGCTTGCACCAAAACTCGATGAATCTGGACGGGCTGATTCCACTTCATTTCAAGCTGACCTTGCAACAGGGGTGTGAGATACGAAGCGTCCGCACTTGCACGAAATAGCCCCAATTGCAAAATGCGGGATGGATTCTGGACTGCGTCGAATCGGCAAATTAAACGTAAAGCGCCGATTCCACGCTTCTCCATTTTTTCCACCAACTGCTGGATGAGGCGGCGCAGGATCTCCTCGAGCGTATCTCGGCGCGTTGTGGGATATTCCAAATTCAATTCAGCCGACAAGTCTGGTAACGAATGGAGACTAACGATCGCTTCTGCCGTTCCATGGCAGGCTTGATCGATGCGATCCAAAACAACTTGGCCAAGACGCGAAGCTAATCCCTCGCGTGGAAGCTCGATGAGCGAGCCGATCCTGGTAATGCCCAGGCGTTTGAGAGAAAGGAGTGACGCGTTTTCAATTCGTAGTGCTTCGACCGGAAGCGCGCTTATGAGTTGCTGCAATTCGGTTCCGGAAGCGACGATCGGTTTAGGCCAATCGGGCAACAGGCCCGTCGTGACTTGCGAATTTTCCGAGGACTGATTCGAGCACGGATCCGAAGAAGGCTCCGAAGAATGCTCCGAAGAATGCTCGGGAGACAAATGCCCTACATCAAACGGGAGCAATGCGATTTTCCGACGTGACCCAAAATTAGCAAGTGCCCAAGCCGAACCGACCGTATCAGCAATGGCGACACAAGCACAGTAACCTTGTGTTTGAAGCCAATGAATGACTGCGTTTCCTAAAAGTTCTTCTCCGCCAAACAGCGGCGAGATACCTGTCACATCCAGCAGGAGACCTTGCGGCTGATGCACACTGCGGGCTGCCCACTGGCGGCTATCGAGACTTTCCAAGCCAACGATGGGGCTAAACTGTTGGGCTGCTTCGGCCAGAAGGCTGAGGGCTTCGAGGTCTTCTTGTGGGTCGTGCTCTCGAACTTGCAAAGTTTGGTAACTGGTGACTGTACCCGCTGTGTCTGAACTCAAGTTGGCATTGGTCAATGACGCGGCGTTTGTGGGGGGCGAAGTCTGCTTGTTGGGCAAGGGCTTGTTCCGTTTTGCATCGGAATTGCGGTGAAGGGATGAGGCTTCGCTCATTGACATGCCGGGAGTAATGCCAAAGTTTCTGGCATGCGCGTTCGCGGCCGCCACGACGAGACCACGGCGGGCATCGCGTGTTTGCAATACTACTGGAGCGTTCCGGAGAGTTGGATCGCTGACGGCCATTCGCTGGCATGGCCAGTTAGGGATCCAAATACAAAGAATTCGTTGGTTCATAGAAACGTTTCTCGGAGAACGGGTTCGTCTCCATGTTAGCAGAAACTCGTAGCCTTTTTTCTTGGTGTGCAAATTGCTATTCGCTCCCATTTTGTGAGGCGTAGCAACGTTGATTTTTTCGAAGGTCGAAGTTTATTAACAAACCGAGCAACGTCTGTGCTTTTTTGGCTAAAATCTCGCGTACTTTGATCGAAACGTCATTTCAAACACTGGTAGCGATAGTCTGCTTTCGTTAAATAAGTAAAATAGTGAGCTGTCTTTTTTTGCTGGAAAGTCGGCACGTATTCCATCTTCAATAGGAATTTTCTCATTATGAATATCGGTCGATTGCAAGCTGGAATTCCGGCACTTAACGCGGGGCTTTACCGTCGCATTCGCTTCCTCGTGGGAGATCCTGTGGCTTTGGTGGAGGTTCCTACGGCGCAGGGTTATTCGTCAACGCTCATACTTCGCGACATTGAAATGCAGCGAGCCCGGAAGTCTGCCAAAGCCGATACGGTCGCTTGTCCAAAAGATTTTGAACCGAGTGGCGGGCTTTCGGGAGATCGCGAAACTGCGACCGCTCAAGCTGCAGCAGAAAGTTTTCGAAGGGCTAACGTTTCCAAAGTGATCGTGGATCGATCCTTGCCGATGATCTTTGCAGAGATGTTGCATCGAGTATCCATTGAGGTTCAATGCGATATCGAGTGGGGTGTTCAAGAACGCCGTCAAAAAGACGAACAAGAGCTTGTATGGATTCAAAAAGCTCAATCGGTCACCGAAGAAGTCATGGAGCTCGCGTGCGTGATGATCGCACGTTCGACGACGGACCGAACGGGGCAATTGGCATTCGAAGGCCAGAGTCTGACCAGTGACGTCATGCGTGCAAAAATCGATCAATGGTTGATTGAACGGGGATTTTCCAATCCGACTTCTATTGTGGCTTGCGGTCCAATAGGAGCCGATTGCCACAACTATGGAGCGGGCGGAATCTTTACGGGGCAACCTGTAATTGTCGACATATTTCCGCGAGATAAGACGACTTTGTATAACGGCGATTGCACTCGGACTGTAGTCCATGGCGACATCCCGGACAAAGTTGCTGAAATGCACCGCGCGGTGGTTTTGGCCAAGGCTGCGGCGACCGCTGCCACGCGTGCTGGTGTGACTGGCGAACAAGTTCATCAAGCGACGATCAATTCAATGGAAGCGAGCGGCTTCAAGATGGGCTTGCCACCCGAAGGATCATCGCCAGATTTCACATCGATGACGCACGGAACTGGGCACGGATTAGGGCTCGAAGTTCACGAGCCGCCATTGCTGGATCGGGGCGGTCCTGCATTGCTTGTGGGAGATGTCTTAACCATCGAACCCGGTCTCTATTGTCCTGCGATCGGCGGCGTTCGAGTTGAGGACATGGTCGTGGTAACCGAATCGGGATGTCGCAATTTCAACCGCTTGCCAGAAGGTCTCCGCTGGTAGTTTTATTGCTAGCATGGAGATGTGGGCAGGCCAAACTGAGTTGTCGTTCGGAACTGGGAGATGCCAGACGGATAAGGTGAAGCTCGTTTTCGTTGGCAGTAACAACAAATGCCTCGAAACGGGGTCGTGCGATCGTTTGGCTACGCGGAATCATCGCACTTGTCGATTTCTTTTCGCTGCGCGGATAATCTCAAAACATCGCTTCATTTTACCCAAGCGAATTGCTAAGCTTCACCGCGCAAGTTCGATAAATTTCGTCGCACGCTTCGTGGCAATTTGAAACGAAAGCGGCGTATTTATCGCTGAGGATTTGAACCGGTTGCTCCGTCCATGACGCTCTTGGATGACATTGTAATTTTGTATTTGAATTGGTTCGATACATGGCTAACAAGGACGGTGTGATGTTTCAGGGCGGTGCCTGCAAAGCCATCCGAGATTGGAGTGATTTCAATGAAACGTATTGAATGGAAGTCGGCGGTTCTCGGTTATGTTCTCTCAGCTGTGGGAACAGTCTCTGTTGTAGTAGGCCAACAGCCCCAAAACAACCTTTCCGAGCCAGTGCATCGCGTCGCCAAGAACGATGCAGTTCGAGCACCAGAAACGGCTGCTCATCCCCTGGATCCCGCAATTGAATTGGCAACGAAAACGCTCGAACAAATTCGCGCTGGCATTCACGACTACACGGCCGTGCTTGTTAAACGCGAGCAAATCAATGGCGAGTTAACGGACTACGAATACATGTTCGCAAAGGTCCGCAATCGCAAAGTCGAAGACAACCAACTCAAAGTGCCTTTCAGCGTGTACTTAGCCTTTCTCAAGCCTAGCGCCGTGAAAGGTCGCGAAGTCTTGTTCATCGAAAACCAGAACGAAGGCAAGTTGCTGGCGCACGAAGGCGGTTTCAAGCGAGCTTTGGGAACGCATACACTGGAACCCACGGGCTTTTTGGCGATGAATGGCCAACGGTATCCGCTGACCGACATTGGCCTTGAGAATCTCGTCATCAAGTTGATCGAACGTGGCGAGCGCGATCGCAAGAACGGACTTTGCGAAGTCGAATTCTTGCCAGGTGCAAAAGTTGATAAACGACCGTGCACAGTTCTCCAGGTAAAGCATCCTGATCAGAAACCTT
>JANMNK010000468.1:0-6885 GCA_031373875.1 Pirellulaceae bacterium
TAGTTGCCCCACGCGCTGCGCGGCGAAACGAAGATTGTTGTGAACAGTAAGCGTTAAGCGACAATGTTTAGAGGCCGGTAGGCGCGTGCAGGCGATGATCGGCGACGCAGTTATTTTACGGTACGGGAATAGTTGCCCCACGCGCTGCGCGGCTAAACGAAGATTGTTGGGGACAGGGGCAGTTTATTGTTTGGACTTGGTATAATATGTTCAACAATAATCGCTCAACCTTTCGCTATAGAACACAATCTATGAAGAACAAACTTTTTGCGTTGATGAATGCCCTCGCACTTATCCTTTTTCAACTAATCGGTTTCCAATTCACTTCTGATGCGAGCGCTTTTTTTGGAAATTGCGCCCTCAATGAAGAAACGGTGCAACCTGCAATCGAGCGGGAAAACCGTGAGGTTGAGGGCTGGAGTCTGGCAATCGATAAACGGTTGCTTGTCGAACATGCCAAGGAAACGGAGCTTGCGATTGAATTGTTGAAAGTTCAGCTTGCTGAAATCAAACGGGTTGTGCCTGAATCGGCTGTTCGTGAAATGCAGAAAGTGAAACTTTACTTTTCACCAGCTTATCCTCGATTTGGTGCGCATGCAGAGTACCACCCGGACGTTCAATGGTTGCGGGATAATGGTCGCGATCCTGTTATGGCCAAATCGGTAGAGTTTACCAACGTGTTAGTGTTCGAGGAGGATACTCGACGAATGCCGAATTTCGCGCTACACGAGCTTGCACATGCTTATCATGATCGCGTGCTTGGTTTCGACGAGTCGCAGATCATCGCGGCGTATGAATCGGCAAAAGCGAGCGGCAAATACGACGACGTCGAACGTCGCGATGCAGCAGGTCGCGTATTCCGCGATAAGGCTTATGCGATGGTCGATCACAAAGAGTATTTCGCAGAAACCAGCGAAGCTTTCTTTGCAAAGAACGACTTCTTTCCTTTTGATAAAAAAGAACTAGAAGAAACCGATTCGGCGATGTATGAGTTACTTGGAAAAATGTGGGGCGTAAAGGGAAATTAGCAAATCCCGGCAACCCAACCCTTAATCGCAGTTCCGAGCCTTCTTGCCTAGCCAGTCGTTTAGCCGACTGCTGACACATTGGGATGCGCAGACGGGAATGGCAGGCCTTGGTTTTCGCCAAGCAATCCCTGTCGGATACGTCGTCGGGCGAAATCTTTCCTTTTGGAATTCCTTGTTTCTCAAGGTGTTTTGAACGCGACAAAGATCCGTGGCGGAAACGGGACGTAAACAAGTATCGATACGCTTTCGAGATTTCCTCAAAAATCCATGGAAAATCCTCTGTAAAAGCGACACGTTCACAACTTTTCAATAAGCCATTTTAGTTTGCTTACTTGTTGCTAATCCTAAGCTATGTTTGGCTGGAATCGATGCTTGGCAGATACAATTGCCCGTGGTCGATCGAGTTGGGCTCGCCGCAAACTGTTCTTTTTGCGAAAAGCGGCTACCGTATCGATTCCGATTTTGGCTTTTCTTCACCAGCTAAAAAAGGGTTAAAAACGTGTCAGGAATCTGTAGCCAAGAGCCGTCCGCCGAGTACTTCGTTCACAATACGCCTGACCAAGTGACGCCGTCGCAGAGCATTGAGGAAAATTCGAATATGTTGGCAGAACGTGCTTCGGGGATTTTGCTCCATCCGACTTCGCTACCGGGACCGTACGGCATTGGCGATTTGGGGGAGGCTGCGTTTGACTTTGTCGACTCTTTAGCGGCAGCGAAAATGACTCGGTGGCAAGTCCTTCCGCTGGGACCGACGGGCTATGGCGACTCGCCCTATGCTGCGTTGTCAAGTTTTGCCGGTAACCCATTGTTGGTCAGCCTCGATCGGTTGGTCATCGATGGCATTTTGGATGCAATGTCCCTTGAGCAAGTCCCCGAGTTCCCAAGCGAGCGCGTCGACTACGGTTGGGTGATTCATTGGAAGATGCCAATTTTGCGTCGAGCCGCGCTCAACTTCTTGGCAAACAGCAGCGAAGAGCTGACTGCTGAGTTTGATGATTTCTGCAAAGACCAATCGCATTGGTTGGATGACTATGCATTGTTCATTGCCGTGAAGAAGCACTTTGATGCCCAAGCCGCCGAAAACCAAATTCCTGGTGCCGTTTGGAGCAATTATTGGGATCGCGATATTGCAACGCGACAACCCGCCGCAATGGCTCGGTGGCGTGACGTATGTCATCAAGAGATCGCGATTCAAAAAGTACTCCAATTCTTTTTCTTTCGCCAATGGTTGGCGGTCAAGCAATATGCGAACGATCTGGGCATTCTGATCATTGGCGATTTGCCGATATTCGTCGCTCAAGACAGCGCAGATGTTTGGGCGTCGCCCGAGTCGTTCTTGCTGGATGCAGATGGCAATCCTAAATTGGTCGCCGGTGTTCCGCCCGATTATTTCAGCGAGACAGGACAACGCTGGGGTAACCCATTGTACAACTGGGACCATATGAAACGGAACAAGTTCGCTTGGTGGATCCGACGCTTTCAAGGAACTCGCGAATTGTACGATATCATTCGCGTCGACCATTTCCGCGGTTTCGAAGCTTGCTGGTCGATTCCTGCAAACGAAGAGACGGCGGTCAACGGCGCTTGGGTAAAAGTGCCGGGGCACGAATTATTTAAAGAAGTAAGACGGCAGTTGCCGGGCTTGGCACTTTTGGCCGAAGACCTTGGTTTAATCACCGACGAAGTAGACGCATTGCGCGACGCTTATTCTTTTCCAGGTATGCGGGTGCTGCAGTTCGCGTTCGATTCAATGGACGAGCGCTGCCGCATGTTCTTGCCGCACAATTACGTTCCCAATTGCGTCGTTTACACGGGCACGCATGATAACGATACGATTCAAGGTTGGTTTGATGCGCGAACGCCCGAACAACAAAAACCCGTTCTGGATTACTTGGGCTGCGATTGCCGCGAAGTGGCCTGGGCTTTTATTCGATTGGCCATGGGATCAGCGGCCCGATTGTGCGTCATTCCGATGCAGGACGTGTTGAAGCTTGGTGCTGACTCGCGGATGAATAGGCCTTCGACGCTCGGAGGTAATTGGTCATGGCGTGTGGCAGCCAATTATCAAGCCAACGATTACGCGACTCGATTGGCACAGTTTGCTGAGTTGTTTGATAGATAGTTCTTGGTTCTTGGTTCTTAGTTCTTAGTTCTTAGTTTGGTGATTACTTGGGTTAGGGTGCGGGCTAGGTTTTGGACGGTGGATTGTTGCTTGGGATCTTTTAGCGTGCCGTCTTCGTTGAAAGCTTCGTGCGCTTTGGGGATTGCGATCTGATCCGGCAAGACTATGACGCCAATGTTTCCCAATATGGCTCGCAAATGAACTAGTCCGCGAAGCCCACCTAACGCGCCGGGAGAGGCACTGAGGATAGTTGCAACTTTGCCTTTGTAGGCGGCCAATGCTTGCTCGCCCGGAGCGGATCGCGAAACCCAGTCAATCGTGTTCTTGAGTACAGCTGTAATCGAAGAGTTGTATTCCGGCGAAGCGATCAGCAATCTGTCATGCTCGAGAAACAATTTCTTGAGCTTCACGGCAGATTCCGGCGCACCGGATTCTTTCTCCAAGTCCTCGTCAAATAGCGGCATCGGATAATCACGCAAGTCGAGAACCGTGACTTCTGCATTCTCCGCACTCGCACCAGCCGCCGCGATCTTCAACAATTTCTTGTTATACGACTCGCGACGCGTGCTACCAGCAAAGGCCAGGATTCGTGGTTTGGACATGATGGGAAACTCCGCATAAATGTTATGTACGATGCAATTCTTGGATCACTGTCTCGAGCTAAAGATTTTAACCGCTTGCCAAGTCCTCGCAATCGACCCAAGCGTCCGATGACCCTTTGCATGCAGTTTTATCACCGAACGCGTAGGTTTCGCCACAGCCAGTTGCTGATGAGTTTGGCGATGGGCAATGAATGTGAATGGATGACCAGTTCGGCATTTCCGGCGCGTACTATTTTTGCGCTAGACGGAATATCGATTGTCGTTTCAAGCATGTATTGACTGGTCTGCTCGGCCGTTTCGCCGCCTGCGGTTTTTGTTGCGCTTCGCGGGGAGTCTGGGGATTCTGGACGCGAGTTGGGTTGGAAAGCGATACGATGAACGGTGCCGCTGTAAACTTGCCATGGATCTTGAGCTAGTCGAATATGGACCGGCAATCCTTGTTGCAAACTTGGCAATTGCGTTTCATTGATGTGACCTCGCACCAGCCATTTATCTGAGTGCTGAACCCAACCGACAACCGTGCCGACCGTTACCTGCCGACCTTGTGAAGCTGCCGCAGACCAATCGCTGCCTGGTTGATTGATCGTATTGGATTTGAATAAGTCAGCAGAACCCGGCGTGGGTGCTCTTGCCGAAATTAGTCTACCGAGTCTAGCTATACTGATCTGCAACTGTGATTGGCGTCGCTTGGCGTGCTCGAGTTCCCGTTCTGCTGCTGCCAGCGACGATTCGAGTTTCGGGATTTGGTCGCCGGCCATCGGTTTCGCAAAAGCGAGCCGTCGCGTCGCGGTCACTTGTCCAAGTATTTCGCTTCGATGGGATTCCGCATCAAGCACGGCAATTGCGACTGAAGTATTTTGTAAAGCGAAAATGGGTTTGCCCGAAACAACTTCAAATGCATTTGACTGGGCCGCCGATGAATGGGCCGCCGATATCTGGGCTTGGACGATGCCGTCGGTGGTGGTGTACAGAGTTGATTCGTCAGCAGGAAAGACTTGACCTGTGCAAGCCAATCGCTGCGGGATCGGCAAGAACAAGATGATCCCCAACAGAACGCCCAGCGTCATCCAACCGACGGCCGTTCGCACGGGTTTTAAACGTCCGTTGCGCAATTCGGACACAGTCCATCGAATCGATTTGGTGAGCGGTATTACTACGAGGCCGATGGCGATTAAGCTAATCACAATCGTCCCCAACCAGCTTAGTTCCCATTGATTGAGCATGTGCCACACAGCTACACACAGGAACCCAACCATCACTATACGGTAGATGCCGCTTGCACTGCCGAAAGCAATCATCGCCAACTCGCGTGACAACGGCTTGCTTGTGACAGTAGGTTGTGCGGCACCAAACAGCCATCGAGCGACAAAACGCTGCATTGACTGCATGGCGGTCTCGCGCAAGTTGGGCATGCTTAGCAAATCGCAAAGCACGAAGTATCCGTCGTACCGCATTAACGGATTGCAATTGAATAGGACCGTGCTTATCGAAGACACGATCATGATCTGCCACGCGAAAGTATGTAGCCAACCGTCATAGGTTCCGAACCAGATCAATGCCGCGATTGACGCGAGTATTAACTCTGCATAGACGCCAGCCGCCGCGATGCTTGCCCGGTGCCATCGATTGGGCAGACGACAAGAATCGCTGACGTCAACATAGGGACAAGCCATCCCCATCATCAAAAATACACCTGCATCGGGGCATCTTGCTCCAAAGGCGCGGCAAGCTAATGCGTGTCCAAGTTCGTGAACAACTCGTGTAAAAACAAACGCTGCGCAAAAACCCAGCAGGGCACGCGGCGAAGCCAGATCGCGCCAGACGGGAATGCTTTCGACAAAGTTTGTCCATCGACTCAGTAGCACGACGACGCTGATGAGCATCAGACTTGTCCAAAACATCACCGATCGCCCGCTGAAGAAAACGGGCTCCCACGGTTGCATATGACGGAGAATTTTTTCGGGATTGCCAATGGAAAAGCGTGCAAAGATCAGGGAATACGGCCACCGCAAAATACTCCCAACCAGACTCCCGAGTTGGCCGACGACTGTTAGAGGCCGCTCGCGTTGACTGCCAATGAGGAGGCCTCGCTGGATGGCGAGCGAAACAAGCTGCATCAACGTCGCGTCATCGATGGACTTGGGAGGGAATTTGGCGGCGAATTGTCGACGAAGCTGGCGGATATCGCAGTTTCCGTGAAGCTTGGAAAGCAGGAATTTTTCTTCTGCACCGATGCGAAAGTTTTTTCGTGTCAATGGATCTGTTGCAATCCACGCGGCGACAGCGTCCGTGTCGATCGCTGTCCACTGGATGTCGCGCCGCAAGCGCCAATGTATTCGGGGCGATTCGTCGAGTCTCAAAGCCAACGCTTCGCTCATCGCGGCTTGCCCTTGTTTGTGTCAAGAAGCTTGGCGGATTTCGAGCCCGAATTATCCGCTGCTGGCTGAGTGCGAAGAGTGACCGTCATACCGGGCAACAATCGCCAATGGTCGCCTTCGCGGAGATTTTGAATTGTGGCATGAACACGAATACGACCTTGCGAAGTCACTTCCGGGTCGTAACTGGAAACTTTGCCTGCAAAGACAGTAGGATCGGCGTCGGAGTTGGCCAGTAGCACTTGGACTGGTCGGCCGACAATCAATGCGGGATCGAGTTGTGATCTCTGTACAAAGAAATCCACGCGAAGTTCGTTGATGCGAACGAGACGGCAGACAGGTTGGCCAGCTTGGACCCATTCGCCTTCTTTGCGAAGCACTTCGTAAACCGTGGCGTCCATGGGTGAACTAATCTTAAGCCGTTGCAGTTTGTCATCCGATGCGAGCACCGATGCTTGGGCAACTCGCGCACGAAGCTTCATCTGCTCGATCGACTGTTTGGCATGAGTCAATTTAACTTCGGATTGTGTCACGGCGATTTGTCTTTGCCGATACTCTGTCTCGGTCGCTGAACCTTTCTGCGCGAGCTTGAGATAGTTTTCCAAGACGATGCGAGACTCATCGAGAATGGACGTAGCGAGCAAGACGTCTGACTCATCAGCCGCTTCTTGTGCAGCCACTTGAGCTTGCAGTTTTGCTAATTGCAACTCAAGCTCTGCGGTTCGCGTATCGAGGCTGCCTATCACTGCGCCTTTGGT
>JANMNK010000517.1:0-4162 GCA_031373875.1 Pirellulaceae bacterium
GGCACTGGTGTGCGTTGAAGAGGAAATTCCCGGCACGTTTGTTTTTAAAGACCGCACGGAGCCGAGGCAAGCGTATGTAATGAAGCGTGGCCAATACGATCAAAAAGGGGATGCGGTCCAACCCGCAACGCCGGCCTTCCTTCCCAAGCTGACCACCGCGCCCGATACTTCGCGTCCAACTCGATTGGACTTGGCCAAATGGTTATTGAGTCCCGATAACCCGTTGACCGCGCGCGTCACAGTCAATCGTTTTTGGCAACAAGTTTTTGGGCTCGGTCTGGTGAAGACGAGCGATGACTTTGGCAGCCAAGGAGCACAACCTTCGCACCCAGAGCTACTTGACTGGTTGTCGTATCGATTTCGAGCACAAGGCTGGAATGTAAAGCAGCTTGTCAAGGAAATGTTGATGACGCAAGCTTTCCAACAATCGCCGGAAGTTCTTGCGGATCAATTGGCGAACGATCCTGAAAATCGATGGCTCGCGCGAGGCCCACGAATTCGGCTGGATGCGGAACAGATTCGCGACAACGCCCTGGCGTTGAGCGGATTGCTGAACCCGACAATGGGTGGTTCTGGCGTTAAACCATACCAGCCGCCAAATATTTGGGAGCCGGTCGGCTATGGTGACAGCAATTCGCGATACTATGTTCAAGATCACGGAGCGTCCCTCTATCGACGCAGCCTGTACTGTTACATAAAACGAACGGCGCCGCCTCCGTTCATGAGCAATTTCGATGCGCCGAATCGTGAACAGTTTTGCACGCGTCGCGAACGCAGCAACACGCCCTTGCAGGCTTTACAATTAATGAACGATGTTCAGTATGTCGAAGCGGCTCGCAAGATGGCGGAACGGATGATTCGCCAAGGCGGTTATACCGAGAACGATCGTATCCGTTACGGTTTCCGCCTCGCTTTGGCTCGAACACCGGACGCCAAGGAACTGCAATTGATCGTTGAAGCTTACAAGAAATTCCATCAGCGTTTCACGCAATCTCCATCGGACGCGCAAAAGTTACTCGGCGTTGGAGAATCGCCTGCAAGCGATACTTTGGAACCGATTGAGCTTGCATCGATGGCGCTTGTCGCCAACCTTATTCTCAACTTAGACGAAACCGTTACTCGAAATTAGATAACGTCATGAATCCAGAATTCGAATACAACTTGTTGCAAACGCGTCGCCAATTTTTTGGCAGTACAGGACTGCGGTTGGGAAGTGTGGCGATGGCGGCATCGGGCCTCGGGCTGAGTTGCCAGAGCTCGCGTGCGAATTCCAATCAAGTCCACCCGCAGCTTCAAGGTCTGCCGCATTTTGCCGCCAAGTCCAAGTCGATCATCTACTTGCATATGAATGGCGGTCCTTCGCAGATCGATCTATGGGATCACAAACCCAACTTGATCGACCAATTTGACAAGGACTTGCCGGACTCGATTCGACACGGCCAGCGAATCACGACCATGACGAGCGGCCAAGCACGTTTGCCAGTGGCTCCGAGCAAGTTCAAGTTTGCACGGCACGGGCAGTGTGGTCGTTTTGTAACAGAACTACTGCCTCACACGGCCAAGATGGTGGACGAGATCGCATTAGTAAAGACGGTTCATACCAACGCCATCAATCACGATCCCGCTTGTACGTTTGTGATGACCGGCAGCGAAGTACCCGGTAAAGCGAGTCTGGGATCGTGGCTAGCCTACGGGCTGGGCAGCGAAAGCAATGATTTGCCCGCTTTTGTGGTGCTCACACCAACTTGGTCAGCGACTGCACCCGCGCAAGCTTTATTTTCGCGGATGTGGTCCAGCGGATTTTTGCCAACACGTTTTACAGGTGTTGCGCTTCGCAGCGGTGCCGATCCCGTGTTGTATTTGCCCAATCCGTCGGGGGTGAATTCAGCGGATCGACGAGTCATGCTCGACGCGTTGGCTGAATTGAACAAGCACCGATTCGATCAATTGCATGATCCCGAGATCCAAACAAGAATCGCTCAATATGAAATGGCTTTTCGAATGCAAGCGAGCGTGCCCGATTTGATCGATATCGGTAATGAGTCAAGCCATGTTCTCGAAGCTTACGGTCCTGAAGTTCAAAAACCTGGCACGTTTGCTGCAAGTGCTCTCTTGGCCCGTCGACTGGTTGAACGTGGTGTTCGCGTCGTGCAGATCCTGCATCGCGGTTGGGATCAGCACGGGAATATCGCTGGCGATTTGCCCGCACAATGCCGAGACATCGACCAAGCCACGGCAGCGTTATTGCAGGATTTGAAAAATCGAGGCATGCTGGATTCGACACTTGTCGTTTGGGGCGGAGAATTTGGCCGCACGGTTTATTGCCAAGGCGGTCTGTCTCGCGAAAATTACGGTCGCGACCATCATCCACGTTGCTTTTCGATGTGGATGGCCGGAGGTGGAATACGCGGCGGCGTGATGTACGGCGAGACAGACGATTTCAGTTACAACATCGCCGAAAATCCAGTCCATATCAACGACTTCAACGCAACCATTTTGCATTGTTTGGGAGTGGATCACGAACGATTTACGTTTTCATCGCAAGGACTTGAGCAGAGACTGACCGGCGTCGAGCCGCAACGGGTTGTTACGGAGATATTGGCTTAGTTAGAACGCGTTCTTGCAAATTGTTTTGTTTGCAAGCGACGCGACGCAGGGCGGCTCAAAATATGATCTACATTGGAACCTTTGACTGGGCAAGCACACGATTGACGGGGAGTTTTTACTGCCCTATTTGCCAAAGCCAAACAGAATATCGCGAACGCACTTCGCGGCCTTTTCTGACCCTCTATTTTATTCCCGTCATTCCGATCGGCGCATTGAAAGAATACGTTCAATGCAGAAAATGCAAGAACAAATTCGAAATGTCCGTCGTCCAAACATCGGCACCTCCTCCGCCACGGCAAGTAAAACGCTTCGATGAATCGTTGATCGAAGCGATGGCGGCGGTCATCTGGGATGATCGAAGAATCGACGAAAACGAGCTGAACTCGGCTTGCATTGCATTCGAGAAAATATGTGGCGCACAGCTCGATCCCAAAGTTCTGCTCGCTGCATGCCAGTCGATTGCGGCCAGCGATACGAATTCCACTTTGCTCGTAATCGATCAGCACGCCGATTGGAGCCCCGAACAACAACTGAATGTATTGCAAGCTTTGTTTTTTGTTGCCAGCACAAATGGCGAGATATCCGCCAAGCGAAACAAAACGCTGATGGCTTGCGCACGAGTATTCAATATGCCCCAAGAACAAATCCAATCCGCCATCGAATCCACGTTGAGTTGGAGCGATGCTCGTTCTCGGGCATGAGCCCTCGGGACAGATGCAAATTGCCCTTACTCAGATCTTGGTCAGATCTTGATCAAGTACGGGACCAATCAAGATCAGGCGGAACGGGCGAGTTATCCAGCATTGCTTGTAAGACATACGTCGCGCATCCGGGTGCTTGCAGACTGCCTTTGGATCCAAGTCCATTCAAAATGCCAATTTGGTTCGACGCTCCGGTGACGCCAATCAAAGGACGCTGGTCATGGCTCGCAGGCCGAACGGCCGTGCGATGATCGACAACGTCGAATGGGCATAGGATTAAGTTCTGAAGTCTACTGGATAACTCCTCGCGTTCTTTGGCACGAGGCTGCTCCGCAAAATCCGTCCAGCGATTCGTAGCACCCGCGAGATACATCGAGCCAGACTGACGAACCAGCCAAACGCCAGCGTGAATAGCACGATCTTCGTTCAGTCTGTCCGCTTTCACGGTCAGTATATCGCCTTGATTAGGACGCAATCGCAGTTGGGGCAGCAGCGAATCTGAGAAATCATTCACGGGACCTGTGCAGAAAGCGATACGATTGGCATCGATTCCCAATCGTGCCATTCGGAAACGGGAACCCGGTTGATACTCGATATCGCTTGGCCGGATTTCATCGTTCAGAAGGCAGTTACTTGCTTCCCACAACTTACGAGAGAATTGCAAGTAGCGAGCAACATCAAGACGCGCTGAGGGAAACATTTCAAATCCACCAAATTCGCCAGCCAATGCATCGTCATGGTACGAAGAAAACGTGGTCTTCAAATATTCACGATGTTTTTCAAGGCAGACCGATTCGTACCGATCACGTTCGTCCTCGTTTCGCCAAAGCCGAATCGACGATTGCACGTGCCAA
>JANMNK010000541.1:0-2489 GCA_031373875.1 Pirellulaceae bacterium
GACACGTATCGCACCCTTTGTGGGTGTAGGGGCAATCGCTGGGGTCTCGCGAACCGTAAGCGACCAACCAGACGGATTTGATAACGACGATGACATGCTGACAGACGAGCCCGGAGAATTGGCATCAAGCGTCGACCATATCTTGGGTGCCATATACCCCGAAGTTGGCGTTCACACTTGGCTAAACGGTAGATGGCGAGTCTCGGCGTTTGGTCGCTATATGGTAACCACCTTGGGTCGCGATCATGACGATTGGCTTATCGGTGGCCAGTTGACCTATTTCCCCAGCCGTCCCCGTTTCTAAAAATGACCGCAGCAAAATACGATGCCACAACCACAAATCGATTGCGGCTGTCGTGAATGCTAGCGTGCGCGGTGATGCCAGCAAGTGAAAATTTCAGTCTATTGCAGGCCGCAATAACATAGTAAGCTTGCGAGAGAGTTTGCCTGAAATTTGGTTCCTCACGGGGTCAACCATCGGTCTCAAGCGGACTCGAATTACTCGACGTAAGATCGTCGTCCGATGAAATCAATGAAATGAGGTGTGTAATGAATCGAAAATGGAATCTCGGTTTCGGATTGGTTATCGTGGCCGCACTGTTTGTTCGAATTTCTGCGAACGCCGATGACATAGCCAAATGTTGCGAAAAGGGAAAAACATGCTGTCCTGCAAGTGCTACACTAACGGTTGCCGAACAGCCCGTTTGCTGTGCTGACGGAAAAGCTTGTTGCGCTGAAGGGAGAGCATGTTGTGCTGAAGGGAAAGCATGCTGTGCTGAGGGGAAAGCATGCTGTGCTGAGGGAAAACCTTGCTGTGCTGAAGGAACCAATAAAGCGGCCTGCACCCTAGATGGTAAATCATGCTGTGCCGGCGGAGCCTGCACTGAGAAGTGTTCTGAAAAAACAGCAGCCTGTGGAAATAGCTGTTGCAAGGACAATGCAAATGACTCAAGCGTTGCGAAAGTACTTAGCAGCGCCCATAGCGTTTTAGGCAGCAATACGATTCCCGGCAAAGTACTGACTTTGCTCAGCGACTCGAAACAGAGCCGACCTCGCTTTACGGTTTCTCTAGGCTTCTCTGTTTCGTCCCCTAAAGTCGAAACAGCCGCATGTAGCGACACTCCAGAGTGCCACGTTGCCACAGTTTGCGGCGAAGGCGATAAGCCTTGTGTCTGCCAAGAAGGTCAAGCTCAACATGTCGCTTCTTGCCCAGGCGATATTAACGAAGGCACCGACGAGTTGAGCTGCGAAGGTCTTGTATCGGAAGTTAGCGATATCGAGCGCGACATCCTCATGCCTTGTAGCCCACCAATTCCGTTTGCAGTCTCGCCACTTGGCATCGACGTTTGTCCCAGCCCTGAAGAAGGTTTCATTCACACGATGTACGTTTCGCCGTCTTTGTTGCAACTCGTTACTGAAAATGCACAACTCCGCGCTCGATTAGAGATGATGGAACGACTTTTTGAAATGCAACGAGATATGGATGGCAAGCTCTTGGAAATGGCGATGGAGAATGCTCGGCTAACCACGTTGTTAGCGCAACAATCGCAATCGCCGTCTTATTCCAACGCATCGACAGTTTCAACAACTTCCGCAATGCCTCGATGCACAACGGTTGCGGTCTTGCAATCGAATTCGAAAAATTCGGCCGGAGCATCAAACTGCCCAACCGTTCCTCAAGTTCAATTGACCGGCGCGCAGATGGACGACGACTCTTCGCAAAGTTTGCAACTGCCGTTGCGAATGAGGATCGATACGAATGAACTCGTCGAACGTGTCATTCAAGCCGTCGAGCTCAAGAACAAAGAAGCAAATCGCAAATAAGCTTTTAAGCAGCGTAGTCGACTTAAAGCACGACGATCGTTCACCGTGATTCATTTCACAATTCAGAACGGGCCACTCGGCCCGTTCGCTTTTTATTTGGCTCCCAATGTTCGTAGCATGGACCCATTGGTCCGTGCGCAATCGTCTTCAACCCTACACGCTCGGGCCAATGGGCCCAAGCTACAATTCCTCCCCGTAGAACGGACTTCAGTCCATTACCCTCCCTCACTACGAATCGCTCGTCCCCAAACCGACTCCGCAGCCCCGCCATCTCTCCAACCAACGCCATTCAATCCCGTTTACCTCAGCAAGACCATTCCGCTAGAATACGATTCCGAATTCCAATGTGTACGCCGTTTAAACTAAACGAAGCGTAACTTCAACAAAACCTCGAATCGATAGTATCCCCCAAATGCCTGACGCAAAAAGCGACAGTAAAACCGATTTGCAAAGTCTAATAGTTCGACTATCCGAATTGGACCGCAACATCGCTTTGCAAATTGCTGACCGTGTTCCAATCGTTCAATCCCTGGTCGCGATGCAAGCTAGCCCATCGACGGGACTTGCTCAACGCATCGAGCAATGCCAACAATCTGTCGCAAGTTTGCCTGCCGACTGTCCTGTAAACCGCGAGCTGGCTCACCAATTGATGGCCCATATTGCTT
>JANMNK010000551.1:0-8656 GCA_031373875.1 Pirellulaceae bacterium
GCTGGGTTGGCAGGACCTGATGGACCGACGCATCACGGTGTATTTGACATCGGATACATGCGGGTCTTTCCGAACATTGTCATCATGGCACCGGGCGACGCATCAGAAGTAGACCCCATGTTGGACTTTGCGGTTAAGCACGCAGGTCCCGTGGCGATTCGATATCCAAAAGCGAATGCGATTCGCTTTGAACGCATCGAAAAGAAAATCGAGCTTGGCAAGTCCGAGGTTGTCCGATGGGGAAACGACGGCGCTATCATCGCTTGCGGGCCCATGTTAGAACAATCGATGCATGCTGCCGATAAGCTGGCTGAAGAAGGACTGGATGTTACCGTCGTCAACGCTCGTTTCATCAAACCGCTCGACACGGAGCTTCTCGGTCCACTGTTCAGTGAATCGCGATTCATTGTGACGGTCGAAGAAGGCGCGGGAATGGGTGGATTCGGCAGCGCCGTCTTAGAAGAAGCTTGTCGGCACGGATGGGATACTCGCTCGATGCGTGCCCTGTCATTACCCGACCGATTCATTGAGCACGGCGACCGAAATGAACTCCTGGCCGATTTGGGTTTAGACAGCAATGGCATCGCGCAAACATGTCGCGAACTGGCCGCGCGTTTTGAAACCCCAGCGTCTGTGCGAAACTAACCGGCAGAATAGAACGCTCAAGGCGCAGGTCAGTGCCGATTTATGAAGAGTATTCGTTTCTGCCCGCTTGGTTTTTATTGCTAATGCTCGGCAGGCATGCTAGGCTCGGATGGACCCGAATTTCCGCTACCATCCAACCCGATCCGAAAGGTAACTGCGGATGTCTGAATCATCCAACAGTCACGTGACTGCCTCGACCAACTCCGGGCGCGACGCATTTCGTCGGCCAAGGGTCGTTGTCCTGGCTGGTGCAAATCGCGCGACAGTACACCAAGAATTGCTTCGGTTGCGACCCACGATCGAAGCGCATTGCGACTTGCTGGCGGTCGACGAGGATTTTACTTATCGATTTTCTGGGCAACCCATCGATCTGGTCGTCGTCCTCGGTGGGGACGGGTCCATTCTTCAGGCCGCACGGCAAATGGGACATTTCCAGCACCCTGTACTGGGCGTCAACTTGGGCCGTTTGGGATTTCTTGCCGCATTATCGCCCGAACAGTTTATTGATTGCTGGCCAAGCGTCTGTCGCGGGGCGTTTGCTATCACTCACCATTTAATGCTGCAGTGCATGGTTTTTCAAAATGGACAAATGATCAAATCCCAAATCGGACTTAATGAAATGGCCGTGCTCGGAGGCCCGCCATATTCGATGTTGCAGATTGATCTTTACGTGGATTCGGAATTAGCTACTACTTACAGTTGTGACGGATTGATTATCAGTACACCGATTGGATCGACGGCTCACAATTTATCTGCAGGCGGACCGATACTTCGCAAAAACTTGCAGGCGTTTGTGATCAGCCCCATCAGTCCACACACACTGACAATGCGACCGGTGGTCGATACGGCAGATCGTGTGTTCGAATTGGTTATGAGAGAACAACATCCATCCACAAGCGTGGTCGTCGACGGACGAGTATTGTGCCCTTTGCATCCAAACCTACGGGTTCGAGTTGTGCGAGCTCAGGAATCGTTCCAATTAGTCAACGTGCCAGGCATCAGTGACTATGTTACTTTGCGTGACAAACTTGGCTGGAGTGGCAGCCCACGCGGGATCAAGCATCCATAAAAAATAATTAGTTTCGAAACAACACGTTGTCACGCAGGGAGGCGGACATGAAAACTTCTCTTTCGCATTTTACAGTAGCCTTTCTCGTAGCTGGGGCAATGCTCTCTGCTCCTTGCCGCCAAGCCATCGCTCAATCGTCCGAACCGGCGAAGAGCTCGCAAGATAAATCCGATGTCGAGGAAGTACTGCTGCGTTACAAACTGTCACCCGGACAAATCGTTTCTAGCGAAGTAACGCACTTGGCAAAAACAGATACCCGTATCGAGAAAAGCGAGCAAAGCTCGCAATCACGGACGATCAGTAAGAAGCTCTGGGAGGTTTCTAAAGTAGAACCTAACGGCGAGGCAACTTTTGTATTTCGAGTTGTTCAAGTTGATATGTCGCAACAAATCGGTGATGCCGAAGAGATTCGTTTCAACTCGGAAACCGACATTGATCCACCCGAGATCTACAAAAACGTCGCCGACAGCCTCCACAAGCCCATTGCGACCCTCACAATTAACTCACGTGGCGTCGTAGTAAAGCGTGACGACAAAGGTTCCACCAGTACTCTAGGCATGGGCGATGTCACGATTACTTTTCCCGAAAAAGCAATCAAACCAGAAGCAGAGTGGGATGTCCCACGTGAAATTCGGGTCCGTCTCGAAGACGGAGGCAGTAAGATCATCAAGATTCGCGAAGTCTATCAACTTGAAAAGGTTCGCGCCGGCGTAGCCACGATATCCGTTCGCTCCGAACCTCTGACCCCTTACGATGATCCCAGCATCGAAGCCCAAGTCGTTCAACAAATGAGTAACGGCACAATCAAGTTCGATGTGGACGCGGGCCAATTGATTTCGAAAGAGTTGCAATGGAACGAGTCCATCGTGGGCTTCAGTGGTCCCGGTAGCATGATGACCTACAGCGCCCGCTACACCGAAGCAGTCGAAGCATCCAAGACAACCGCTGCTGCCCCATCGCGCAAAGTGGGAACGGTGAATCAACGGCGTTAAGTCACTGCACGAAGTTGGCTACGGTGCGCCGAAATCGCCTCGTCTGCTTCCAGCGAATTTGACTCAACGAAAGCGAATCGATAACATCCTACGCGGGCCTGGCCATGACCGTCTGGCCAGCGTTGCCGTACTCAGAATGAATTACTGGCGAATTTAGCCAAACTTATTACGTCGACCAAGCATCACGCTTTTTGTCGGACCGTTTCAGCTTGCCAAGTAATCCCAAAGTCGGCTACTCGCTCGGATGCCTCGGTAGAAATCGTCAAGGCAGAATTTTTCATTGGGGCTGTGAGCGCCGTCGTCATCGAGGCCCCAACCGATAAGCAATACGTCTGCTTGGGTAGCGGCGACCATTTGCGAAACGATCGGTATCGAACCACCTTCACGAATTAAAACAGCTTCCTTACCGAAACTTTCGGAAACTGCTTTCTGCGCTGCCGCCATGAATCTGCTCTTTGGGTCAACGACGACACCGGTGCCCCCGTGCAAATCGATAACTTCGACGCGAACGCCCGGCGGAGTGTGCGTCGCAATGAATTCTCGCAACTGCTGCGCGACTGTGCCAGGCTCCTGGTTGGGTACGAGACGAAAACTGATCTTCGCACCGGCCCATGCTGGGATAATCGTCTTGCTGCCTTCGCCTTGATAACCTCCGAACAAACCGTGGACTTCGAAAGTCGGTCGAGCCCATCTACGTTCCAAGTTGGTATATCCGACTTCGCCCGTAAGTTGGCTAACGCCCAGTTGTTTGGCAAGGTTCTCATCGGAGAAGTTCAAACTTGCCCACATGTCCCGTTCGCTTTGTTCAAGCGGTTTTACCGAGTCATAGAAACGTGGCAATTGGACGCGACCGTCGGGCGTTTTCATTTCCGTGAGGATTCTCGCCAAGGCCAAGCATGGGTTCGTGACGGAACCACCGAAACTACCTGAATGCAAATCTTGTTTTGGCCCGTACACGCGTAGCTCAAAATAGGCGATGCCACGCAAGCCATACGTGATCGCAGGGTGACCGGCGGCGTATTGCGAACCGTCACTGATCACGATGACGTCACTTGCCAATTTATCGACAATCGAATTCAAAGTGTCCGAGAGGACTTTGCTGCCATTTTCCTCTTCGCCTTCGATCAAGAATTTGACTTGCAGGGGAAGCTTCTGTTGGGTGGCAGCCCAAGCTGCGATGCTGAATACATGCGTCAGCACTTGTCCTTTGTCGTCCGTCGCCCCTCTTGCGTAAATATTCCCCTCCCGAAGCTGCGGTTCGAAAGCTGGCGTCTTCCACAATTCGACGGGGTCGGCTGGCTGAACGTCATAATGACCGTAAACCAAAACTACCGGTTTTCCAGGAACAGGAGCTGTTTCGGCGTAAAGCAGAGGCGGCCCGTTTCCCGGTATTAGTTCCGTTTTTAGGCCAGCATTGACTAATTTGGAACGCACCCATTCGGCCGCACGCTGCATATCGGGCTTGTGTTTTGGATCGGCACTGACGCTTGGAATTCGAAGCAACTCGAACAATTCGTCCAGTTGACTTTGCCGATTATTCTCAAGGTAACGATCGATAGCTACAAAATCTGCCATAGTAAATCTCGAAGGAATAGGATTTTCTGCTTGTCAAACACCCACTGCTGAGCGTTACAATATAATCCTGTTGCTCCGATCGTGAGAGTCCGCCAAGAGCTGATAATTTTTCCAAACGTGCTCGACAATCGGAATATGCAACAAGTGTTCGATTCATGCCTGGTGCTTTTTATGTCAGATGCGCCGGTGGGTTGTTTTGTTTTGACTTTAGGAGTGGTCAAAAATGTCAGACTCAGCAACGGGTGTATTAGAAGTTGTCAAACAACGCCAAGATCAAAAGCCAAAGCGGCAACCGCGCTATCACGTAATTTTGTGGGACGACCCTGAGCACACTTACGAATACGTGATTCGCATGATGCAGCAATTGTTCGGCGCTACCGCCGAACGAGCTTTTCAAGTTGCAAAGGAAGTTGATTCGAGCGGTCGCGTTATCTGCTTGACGACAACTCGCGAACATGCCGAACTCAAACGAGACCAAATACACGCCTTCGGCAAAGACCCGCTCAGTCGTGTTTCGAGGGGCAGCATGTGGTCGTCTATCGAACCGGAGATTTCCGGCTAGACCGACTTACGAATGAATGCTTTCATCAAGACAGTCACTCTGGGCTGTAAAGTTAACCAATACGAAACCGAATTCGTGCGCCAAGCGATGCATCGAGTCGGTTATCGCGATGCCAGCACCGAGCAGACTGCGGATGTTTGCGTTGTAAATACGTGTACTGTGACGGCCGAAGGCGACAGCAAGAGCCGCCAGATCATTCGGCGATTGCATCGCGAGAATCCCGATGCACAAATTGTCGTGATGGGCTGCTACGCGACACGAGCAAGTGATGAAGTCGCACGTTTGCCCGGCGTCACCGAAGTCATTCGCGACAAGAGAGAACTGCCGGACTTTCTCGGTCGATTCGGGGTAATCGATTTGCCCAACGGACTGACCGAGTATTCGCGACGGCATCGCGCTTACATCAAAGTCCAAGATGGCTGTGCGCTTCGATGCACATACTGCATTATCCCTTACGTTCGCCCCAATCTCATCAGCCGGCCCGTCGAGCACATTGTCGATGAAACTCAGCGACTCGTCGAACAAGGCTTTCGCGAAATCATTTTGACGGGAATCCATCTTGGCCATTACGGCCTGGACTGGAATCGCAATGCCAAGCCAGAGGCATGGATTCAACTAACCGACCTCGTTGACAGTTTGGCACGATTGCCCGGTAAGTTCCGCGTCCGTTTGTCGAGTATTGAGGCCACCGAAGTCCCTCGCAGATTAATCGATGCTGTTGCTGCGCATCCCTACCGGATTGCACCACATTTTCATTTGTGCTTGCAGAGCGGCAGCGATTCTGTTCTTCGGAGAATGCGACGTCGCTGGTCGACCAAATTGTTCGTTGATCGCTGTGACTTGATTCGTCAAAAGATGTCTAAGCCAGCGATAACGACAGACGTCATTGTCGGGTTTCCTGGGGAGACCGATACGGAATTTGAGGAGACGATGGAAACTTGCCGCGATGCCGGATTTTCCAAGATGCACATCTTTCCATTTTCCGCCCGCCGGGGCACAGAAGCGGCCGAGTACCCAGACCAAGTCGCTGCGGACGTAAAACTTGAACGGGTCCAGCGACTGACAGTGCTCGAACAAGAGCTTCAAAAGCAGTATTTTGAATCGCTCATCGGCGAACCGCTCGAAGAGTTGGTTGAATCCCGCAAACACGATGGTGACGCAGGTGATGAACAAGATTGGCAAGGGACAAGTTGTCGCTACGCCAATGTCGTTTTCCGCGATTCTGGCGAATGGGAATACGAACTAGTTCCCGTTACCGCAACTTCGGTTGAACGTTCACCTGAAGGAAACTGGCGCATTCGCGGCATTCGTCAGTGAGGATGAGTACTCGGGTCGCGGTCGTGATGCGTTTGGTCGAGATGCACGTGAATATCTTTTCTGGTTTGAAAAAACTCTCCCCAATCCTCGTCCGGAATTCGGCAATCGTCCAAGTAGAACGATTGAAGATTTTTCATTCTCGATATATCACGTAGCGACTGGCCTGTAAGTTTCGGGCCGATCAGATGCAGTGACTGGAGCGATTCGAGTTTGCTAATTTCGGCGACGCAAGAATCGTCAAATCTACTTCCGCCTAAACGTAAGTGCGTTAGCGAAGTCAATCCGGATATTGCGGAGGTGCCAGCGATTCCGAATTCACACTGAGGCACGTTCATGATTTTCAAGTTCTTCTGTGTCGTCGCAATGCGCTTTGCAGCGTTGTCCGTCAAAGGACTTGCTCTCAATCGCAGATGGGTCAAATCGACTTGATCGATAAAGCGAAACAGGTCTTCGTCGCGGACAATGCCGCCATCGAGCACCAATTCACGTAGATTGGGCAATGACTTTAGTTCGTCAAATAGAATTTGCGAAGTGATTGGATAGGTGGTCCGAATTGAATCGGAGGCTCCCTCGCGCACTTTGCGAATCTGGTCGCCGAAATCCTTTTCGTCGAATTGAGAAGTCGACGAGGTGATCGTTTTCACTTCCTGAAGTTGCTCATCAACCTTTTTCGATTGGCAACCTAAAACCATAGTGATCATTAGGACTGCGAAACATCGAATTACATTGAAGTGGAGCACAACTTACTCTTCCGCAACGTTAACGTACACTTTGAGTGCCGTGTTGTCTTCGACGAGGAGTCGCATCATTTCCTCGAAATTCGCCAAGCCTTGGACGGGATTGGTGAGAATTTTCTGCAACACGCCAGGATACATGACTTCTCCTAAGGCCAAGTCGCGGATCCCGGACTCGAAGTGTTCGCGATTTGCGTTGACGGAGCCAACCAACAACTTATTCCCAAGAACCCATTCGATATTCACTTTATCGGAAGGAACTTCGGTGATGTGTTTCCCGCCGGTAATGCTCGTCCAAACCAAGACGCCGTTGTGGCCCAGGGATTGCATGGCTTCGAAGGCAAGCTTGGAAGAGCCTGTCGCGTCGATGATCAAATCTGGCTTGCCGACTTTTTTGACCAAGTCAGACAAGGACGTATCAAACGTCGATACGTATTTGGCTTCCATACCTGTGACGATATCGCTTTTGAGGTGGGGCCCTTGTGCGCGGGCAAGCGTGTAGACGTCGATTCCCTTCAAACGAAGAATCAGAGTGCTGAGCAATCCGATTTGACCTGCCCCCATGACGAAGGCTCGCTTTGGAGACCAAACTTTCATTCGCCGTTGTGCTTCGTATGCTTGTTGGATGGCCTTGGCCGCGCAGCTCATCGGTTCCATCAAGACATGTAAATGCTTGAGGCCCTGCGGAACGCGAACAATGTAATCTTCCCCGTCGACAAAGTACTCGGTCATGTAACCGTGGAGCAAATTTATTCCGCGCTCGTAGTAGGTCTCTTCGCTCGTCATGTCGTACGTACCGATCTGGTCGTAGATCGAACCACCCGGTCGGCGAACGGTAGCGGTCACATAGTCACCTGGCTTAACCGTGCGAACATTTGGTCCGACGGCTTCGACGCGCCCAAAACATTCATGGCCGATTACCAAGTAGTCGTCGCCCGGCGGTGGATTCCCATAGAGGGCTTCGTTGATTTCTCGATCCGTCGCGTCCACACCGACTCGCAGGACTTTGACCAAGATCCCTTTACCGTTCGGATATTTGCTCAAATCGGGTTTGGGGATATCTCGTTGATGGACGCTGTTTGGAGTTCCGGGGCGAACTGCGATAGCCTTCATGGTATTCATCGAACCAATTAATTCCGTCGTAGGGACACTAAGCGAGTTACAGGATTGCCGCGAACGGCTTTTAAGAACTCGACGAAAACGCATTCGTCAAGCAAAACGACGGAGCATCCTATCATCAAAGAGACGCAATTTGCAGGGGTGATTGCCACGTGGACACACCCACCCAACGGCTGACAAACTGGGTTTTAAATCCGTTTGTCAGTGGTTTTTTGAAGGGATGAAATGCTGGGCTTTTTCCAGCTTTTCGAATCACTCAGAGTCAAGAATTTGATTCAAGCGACTAAAGGCGGAATTCACCGACTGAGGATCGACTCGATCCTGACCGGTGGCTTGCTGGGAAGCGATAAAATCGCCAACAGGCGAGACAACCCTGGAAGCGCGTGCAACTTGAGCGATCGCAGCATCTTGAGCCTGGGTCGATGCCAGCATCGAGCGCCGGGAAATCGCAGGAGCTTTGTCTTTGGACGGTGCGGATGCGGCAACCGAATCCAAAGTGTTGGAGGAAACGGAACTTGGTCCTTCGCCTTCGCCTTGCAATTGCGACAAATCGAAATTCGGCGTATTCGTCGTCGGTGGAGCAGTCAAATCCGCTGGCTCAACATAGACGCGATAGAGTGTTGCACCCGTAATGGCTGCAATC
>JANMNK010000565.1:0-2824 GCA_031373875.1 Pirellulaceae bacterium
GTTGAACCTGATTTGAAAAAGGGCTTCGACCTAGCAAAAATGTTTGCGATGCGAGACAAATCAGACGACTCCGACTGGGAATTGTTCGTCGAGTCGTGTGTGTTGGCACGAGCGTGCTACGACCGATGGGGAAACCCAGAGGAGAGCCAGAAATTTGATCGCGAGGCAATAGACTTCTTGGATGGGCTACCTAAGAGATTCCCAACGGTCGATTCAGATTGGTTAAATTTACAACTCGACTTGGTTGAAGACAACGTCGGTGCGCAAAACTGAGAATCGTCGAATCGCGTCAACCAGAATTGAGTTGGATCGGGCGGGGTAGCAATTACTGTTTTGGCGTTTTTTCAGTTGCAGTTTTGGAGACAAGATGCGCCTTAAGGAATTCGATCGCTGCAGTTCTTGACGGTTGATGCATGAATGTTACAAGGTGGCCTTGATCCTCAACTTCAAAAAACGCCGACTCGACGCCGAGTGACTGGAGCTTTTCAAACATCTTTCGGCTATTCGCGATCGGAACTAGAGCGTCACTGGTTCCATGGAATAACATCGTGGGAGGATCGTCTTTTGTAACAAATGAGCAGGGCGATGCTTGTTCATATCGTTCTGGAAAATCTCGCCGCGAGCCGCCGAGGAACGGTTCCAGCAACCGGCTATTTTCTGGTACATAAGTCAAATCACAGGGAGTGCCTCCAGCCACGCAGCAGCGGATAGTCGGAAGATCGGACCGTCGATCAAAAGCGAGCAGCGATGCCAATTGCGCGCCTGCAGAATAGCCCCAAACTCCAACACGATCTAAATCAGCATGCCAGTCGTTTGCATGTTTACCAAGCCACTTAAGGGCTTCGCGACAATCATCAATTTGTGCTGGCCACTTCGCTTTGGGAGCTAAGCGGTAGTTGATCGACATTGCGACAAACCCAGCTTGGGCTAGTTCTCGCGCATGGTCAGCCAGATTCCATTTGTCGCCTGCGATCCATCCGCCGCCATGAATCATGACAACGACTGGCAACTTGTCATCGTTGTCAGGGCGATAGAGGTCAGCGGAAATCTTCACTCCGTTCACTTCGTGAAAAACGATATTGCGCTCGACACGTAGAACGATTCGGTTCGTGCTAGGCCGTACCGTCGTCGGAGATTCTATCTTTTTTGGTTCTTCACCATCGACAGGTGCGGTTATCCCGCTGCACAAAACACAAAAGGAAAAAACCGATAGTAGATGCGTTACGGTAGTTGACCGCGACCTAGCGATGATCTTTCGAAGAAATTCAGTGGACATAAGTCGTTTTAACTCTCGCAATCGAAATGAATTCCCAAGCTTGCGTCTAATCAAGTTAGCCTGCACGGGAGTTTGTGTAAATCGACGAAATTGACAAGGAATACGCAGTCTCTATCGCCTTGATACGTGATCCCCGTCTTTGCAGACTGGCCTTTGGTCTATAATAGGACAGGTGCCAAAGCAGAGAATCCCCAATGTTAGGAGCGATTGATGTCGATTTCGTTCAGTTCTATCCAATCCGCTGTTGACGCGATCCGTCAAGGGAAAGTTGTCATTGTTCTGGACGATGAAGATCGGGAGAACGAGGGCGATTTCGTTTGTGCTGCGGAATTGGCAACGACCGAAACGGTAAATTTCATGCTGAAGGGCCACGGCCAGCTTTGCGTTCCCGTCTTGCCAAGCGTCTGCGATCGGCTTGAACTGGAGCCGCTGGTAAGCCGGAATACGGCCCCGCTCCAGACCGCGTTCATGACGCCGGTTGACTTTCGTACAAGCAAGACAGGAATCACTGCTGGAGAGCGAAGCGAGACGATTCGGCGGCTGGTTGACCCAACGAGTGTCGCCGACGATTTCCTCCGTCCTGGCCACGTCTATCCTTTGAAAGCAATGGAGGGGGGAGTCCTACGGCGAGCGGGTCATACGGAAGCTGCCGTCGATTTAGCGCGTATGGCGGGGCTTAGTCCGGCGGGTGTTTTGTGCGAGATACTCAACGAACAAGGCGATCGCGCGAACCGTGATGAGCTGGTAGAATTGGCCCAAAAATACTCCTTGGAAATTATCTCCGTCGAGCAACTGATCGCTCACCGCCGCTTGAATGAAAAACTAGTCCATCGCGTGGCCGAAGCGCATCTACCAACCAAATTCGGCGATTTCAACATCTGCGTTTATAGTGTTCAATACGAAACTCAAGAGCCCATCGCGTTGGTGATGGGCGATGTCAAAGCTCCCAGTCCACTTCCTGTCCTCGTCCGAATGCACAGCAGTTGCTTTACCGGCGATCTTGTTGGCTCGCTTCGCTGCGATTGCGGTGACCAACTGCAGTTGGCGTTAGAGATGATTCGTCGCGAAGGGCGTGGAGTCTTGGTCTATTTGCCACAAGAAGGTCGCGGCATCGGGCTTGCACAAAAAATTCGCGCTTACCATTTGCAAGAGCAGGGGATGGATACGGTCGAAGCGAATCATGCCCTTGGTTTCAAAGCCGACATGCGGGACTACGGCGTTGGGATTCAGATCTTGAAAGACCTGGGACTTAAGGAAATTCGACTGCTCACCAATAACCCAAAGAAGACCGAAGCGTTCAACCTTCGGGGATTCGACCTGACGGTAATCGATCAAGTTCCCATTATCCCGCCATCCAACGAACACAACGTTGCGTACTTGGCGACAAAGCGAGAGAAGCTAGGACATCGGTTGCCAACAGAGTAATTCGAACTCTACATACTGAACAGCTTCATAGCCAATCGTTCAGCTCGCCACTCGCGATCTAGTTCTGGATTACCACTTGAACTCGGCAGCCATTCCTGATTCCGTCGCATTTGCAATTGGAAA
>JANMNK010000568.1:0-3386 GCA_031373875.1 Pirellulaceae bacterium
CTTTGCCGCATTCGGCGTCCAGTTCGATAATTACGGCAGCACGAACAGCCCAGAAAACTACAAACTGTGTTGCGAAATATGGGCTTCGATGCGCGCTGCCGGATTGATCGTCGAACGAGACGTCAGCCAGTTATACGACCCGCAAGCCGGTACGTTCTTGGCTGACCGATTTGTCAAGGGAACGTGTCCCGCATGCAATAGCCCTGACCAATACGGCGACAATTGCGTTAAATGCAATGCGACCTACACTCCGGCGGATTTGATCGATCCGGTCAGCACGCTGTCGGGAGCGACGCCCGAAGTGCGATCGGCCAAGCACCTGTTTGTCGAGCTTGAGCAGCTACATGGATTCTTGAACGAATGGACTCAAGAAGGTGGACATTTGCAGTCCGAAGTAGCCAACTATCTCAAGGGACATTTTCTTGGCGACCCGCTCCGCGATTGGGACATCTCCCGCCCTGCCCCGTATTTCGGCTTCGAAATTCCCGATGCTCCCGGCAACTACTGGTATGTGTGGTTCGATGCACCGATCGGTTACATCGCCAGCACGCAAGAGTGGTGCAAGAAAAACGGAGAACGGTTGGACGATTGGTGGAAGAGTGAGGACACCGAGATCCATCATTTCATCGGCAAGGACATCACGTACTTCCATACGTTGTTTTGGCCGGGCATGTTGAAGACGGCTGGTTACTCGTTGCCTACGCAAGTTCACATTCACGGCTTCCTCACCGTGGATGGCGAAAAGATGGCCAAGAGCAAAGGCACGATGGTCCAAGCGGCCACGTATCTCAAATACCTCGACCCGGCATTCTTGCGATATTACTACGCCAGCAAACTTGGTCCGCGCCTCGATGACCTCGACATGAACTTGGACGAATTTGTTGCCAAGATCAACGCAGACTTGGTCGGCAAAGTTGTGAACCTTGCCAGTCGAACTGCTAAGTTCGTCGAAAAAGTTGGCTTGGCTCCGGATTACCCGCACGACGGCGGCCTGTTCAATGCCGCTGCAGTAGCAGGAGAGGAAATCGCAGCAGCTTATCAAGTTGGCGATTATGCCAAAGCGATGCGATTGATTATGGAATTGGCAGATCGAGCCAATCCGTTTGTCGAAAACGCCCAGCCCTGGACCTTGAACAAAGATCCTTTACAGCAAGTTCGATTGCAGGAAGTTTGTACGATCGCGCTCAACTTGTTCAGGCAGATTGCAATTTACTTGGCTCCTGTGTTGCACAAGCTTGCCCAGCAGTGCGGCCAATTGTTGAATGATCCGATTCGCGATTGGTCGCAAAGCCAAAAGCCGTTGGTCGGCACTCCCGTTTCCAAATTCGAACACATGTTACAACGCGTTAAACCCGAGGATGTTCAAAAGATGATCGACGAAAGCAAACCAGCCGAAGAAATCACCCCAGCCGACACTTCCAACGCCTCTGCTGCACCGCCAGCTTACCAGGATTCTGATGAGCCGCTGAAAAATGAGCCGATGGCCCCGACTTGTTCCATCGAAGATTTTGCGAAGGTCGATTTGCGAGTCGCGCGTGTTTTGTCTGCAGAGGATGTTCCCGAAGCACGCAAATTGCTCAAGCTCACGCTCAGTCTAGGTGGTGACGTTCGCAAGACGGTGTTTGCTGGCATCAAAGCGGCGTACAAGCCCGAGGATCTAGTAGGACGGCTTGTCGTGTGCGTTGCGAATTTGGCTCCACGTCAAATGAAGTTTGGCTTGAGCGAAGGCATGATCACCGCCGCAGGCGCTGGCGGCGAAGAAGTATTTCTACTCGCCGTCGACGAAGGCGCCAAACCCGGCCACCGCGTCCATTAAGAACAAACCAGCCACTGGAAATCTATCCGGCACCTTGCGATTAGCGCTTCGGTGCTAACTATGGCCTGCGGATAGGAAATTCAGCAACGTAGCAACGTAGGGTGTGTGAAGTGGTCGGGTCAGAAATCGTCAGCCAATTTTCTATGGCAAAAAACCGTTAACCACCAAAGCGGATTAATTAGGTAACGACCACGAAACACACCATTCGGCTCGGGCCGACGTTCTTCGTGATGAGTATTCGGGCGGCGCGTGGTGTGTTACGCGGGCGGTTGGCTGTGTGAGAGTTTTTGGCAAGTTGGAGTCAAATGGCGAAGGGACCAACAAGCAATTGCAAAACCGCCCGCTTCACATACCCTACACTCTTCGGATCACTCTTTGCTTCTGGCAAGGCCCGGTTTTCACAGCAACGTAGGGTGTGTGAAGTGGTTGAGGCAGTAATCGTCAGCCAATCCTCTATGGCAAAAAACCGTTAACCAACAAAGCAGATTAATTAGGCAACGACCACGGAACACACCATTGAGCTCGGGCCGACGTTGGTAGTGGTTAGTACTGGGGCGGCGCGTGGTGTGTTGCGCGGGCGGTGGGCTTTGTGAGATTTTTCGGCAAGTTGGAGTCATTTGGCGAAGAGACCGATAAGCAACTTCAAAGCCGCCCGCTTCACACACCCTACGCCGCTACGCCGCTACGGCTTTGCTTCTCACAGCAATGTAGCGTGTGTGAGTTCCTTCGTACACGTTTGGCTCAACCCAAATATCAAATGTTGGCAATGCAAAAGATCAATTCTTAAAAACGTTCCAGATCGTCGACGATTACGAACTTCTAGCAGACCACCAGACTCTTTTTTCGCTGACGTTGGCTGGACTTATTCTTTGGGTCGCGGCTGACTTGAACGTTTCAATCTAAGTTCGACAAGCTCTTGTTTTAGTGGCTGCCAATAGTTTTCGTCGGACGAGCGCTCAAAGTTCTCTTCTTCTTTCATCGCTCGCTCGATTACTTCATCGTTGTCCAGGTCGACGTTTATAAGCCAAATACGTTTCCTTGCGATATCCATCGTAAAATCCGGATGAGATCGAGCAACCGTCCTTATCATGGCCGGCGTGCGCGATTCGCGAAGCCAAAAACGAATCATTTCCGTTGTTGCTTCGTTCTGGAATTGATCGTAGTGCGATTCAACCAGCCGGCGAATCATCGGCCAATCTTTGTCTCGTTGAGTCTTCTTGGCTAAAACAAGATCCTCAATCGAAAGAAGCTCATACGAAATGTTGGCGTGCGCGTCTTCAATCGTCGTGCGCCGACTCCAGAGTTCCTCGAAGTCATCGCACCCTCGCAATTTGGTCATTACATCCAATCGAATGCCTGCCACGTCTGGATGGAAACAACGAAAGTGAACAGCGTGTCCACGCTGCAGATACTCCGGCTTGAACTCAGGAAGCGCAATGCAAACCGCCTCTAGTTCCTCCAGAGCGCTAACCAAATTGGCAAAGTTGCTTTCGTCGGCGAAAAGGACGATGTCGCAGTCGCGACTAAACTCCGCTGCGCCGTAGAACACGCAGGCCTGGCCGCCCATAAG
>JANMNK010000611.1:0-12381 GCA_031373875.1 Pirellulaceae bacterium
AACGGTCGAAATTGTGTACTGAAAAGTTAGCTTTTCGCAAAGGCCTTATTTTTCAATCAGGGCAATTTTGTGAAAAGATTTCCAAATTGCTTCCTCTGACCGGCCCTGGTCCAATAGGTCCGACCCAAGTTTACAACTCAAAGCAATCCAGCCACACACCGACCGTCGACTACTCGACACTCGTATTCGCGACAGAATGTAATACGCAATCGATGTACCTATTTAAAGGTCACTCAGGCCCAGCAAGTTCAATGTGGCCAAAAACGACCGATTCAGTGGCAAAAAAATTCCTCACTGCCTCCTCTGAGTTTCTCGATCGGTGTCGTCAGTGGCCTCTAGTGCATCGTTTTGGCAGCAAGTGTCGCTTTTTTAAGGTCACCTCCCTCCAAGAGTAAACCGAAATGACAGCCGCTTTTGCAGTCAAGCAATGCTCTCACAGGAATAAGCATTCCATGGAGGCCTAGTTCCGGTTATTCTTTAACGATCGTATTGGGTTGGGTGGATGGCAATTCCAATCCTACCGTCAATTCGCAACATGTCTCAGTTTGAACAGATATATGACAACCCGCCGACGTGCCCGGGAAGTGGTTCTCCAGGTCCTCTACGAGGACGACATGAACCCAACCCGCGACCCTAAGTTTTCTGATGAATTCCTCTGTACCCGACTGTTGTACAACAAACCTTTGGTGGCGTTTGCCCGTGAACTGCTCGACGGAGTCAGGTCAAATCGGACCGCAGTGGACGCAAACCTCGCCCAGCACTCGGCCAACTGGTCCATTAAGCGAATGGCTGTGCTGGACCGGAATATCCTCCGACTAGCCACGTATGAGATGACCATCGCAGGCGTTCCCGGCCGCGTCGCGATCAACGAGGCTGTTGATCTGGCCAAACGGTACGGGGACAAAAATTCCGGTCCGTTTGTGAACGGCTTGCTAGACCGCGTCTATCGCGAAATCACCGAAAAAACGGCCAATCTCGAAGGCAAAAATCAAGAAGATTTAGAGACCGAACCTACCGACGATAAAACGTCTACACCTCATCCGATGTAGCGCATAAGTCGCGCAGCGCGCTACCCGACATCGTTCCGAGTTCTAATTCTTGGTAGGAAATTGTTTAATTCCTAAGCCAATAACTTGGCGGACAAGTGCTTTTCGGACGCCTTGACGACGTCCGCAATGATGGCATCAGCTTGCTCGCTCGTCATCGTCTGTGTTGGGCTCTGCAATGCTAAGCTAACCAGCACACGCTTCTTGCCTAGCCCGTCTTTTTTCGGGTCTCGGTACGTCTCAAGGTAAGATAGTTTGGTCAGCAGAGGACCGGCGGCCTCGCGGATCACTTCGGCAAAACGCGACCATCTCAAGGGTTCATCGACAATAAGATTAAGGTCACGAACAATCGGTGGATACGGGCTTATTACAGCCAGTTGCGGCACGGAGCGGAAGTGCTGCAAAACGACATCCAAGTTAATTTCGCCAATCATCAAGTCCGCGTCCACCTTCCAAGCGTCCTTGATTTTACGATGCAACTGACCAAACCACGCAAACATTTTTCCATCTAACACAAAAGCAAGTCCTGTCCCCGGAGAAACTTCGACTGATTCATACTCGCGCGTTTCTGCTTGAATGGTTGTCAACCGATCCAAAATCGCTTCGATCAAACCCCGCAGCGCACGTGGTTCCATGGACCCTAACATTCCCATGATAAAGTGTTCGATAGGCAATCCCCCGGGCTGATTGTTCGGCAAGTAGACCACTGCCGTTTCAAACATATTTACTTCCGCCAAGGCATGGCTTTGATTGAAAAGTCTAACTTGGAGCAAACTAGGAATTAAACTGCGGCGAAGGTAGGTTGCGCCTTCGAGCAATGGCGTCGATGTTTGTAGCGATGGCAAAGCGGTCCAGGGCGATACCAAGTCATTGAGAGCTTTGGTCACCACGCTGGGTGTCAAGACTTCGTCCAGTCCGATGGAATTGGCCAAGCCTCGGACTCGGTCCAACAGTAGGTCCTTTTCGCGTTTCGCTGAGGGCGTCATCGGCACGGCAACGTCCTCTGGAATCTTGTCGTAACCGTAAATTCGCACCACTTCTTCGATCAAATCGGCTTCGCGTGTCAAATCGTGTCGCCAAGTTGGTGGAATTAACTTCGCCTCGATATCGGATCTGGAACTAATCTCACAACCCAACTGCTGTAAGATTCCGAGGCATGTATCCCAAGGAATCTCGATGCCAATGACTCGCTTGATCTGTGAATTCCGGAGGGATACTGCAGTTCGTGGATGCGATTCAGCCCCTGCATCGACCATTCCAGCAAGTACTTCGCCGCCAGCAACTTCGATGATCAATTGGCAACATCGCCGTTTGGCCCATTCTATTCCAGCCGGATCAACGCGACGCTCAAACCTATACGACGCTGGCGACTGCAATCTTAAAGATCGGGCCGTGTGTCGGACAAGAAGCGGCTTGAAGTTCGCAGATTCTATCAACAGATCGACCGTTGCACCCGACACTTCCGAGTTTTCACCACCCATCACTCCACCCAAGGCGATCACACGTTGGGAATCAGCAATCACGATTGCTGAAGGCTCCAACGTATAAGTCTTGTGGTCTATTGCGACAAAAGATTCTTTGGGAGTTGCTCGTCGAACAACAACTTGTCCATCCCTAATTTTTGCTAAATCGAAGGCATGGAGAGGTTGCCCACACTCGAACATGACAAAGTTTGTTACGTCAACAACGTTGTTGACCGACTTTATTCCAATAGCCGCCAAACGCTTGACTAACCAAGCAGGACTAGGCCCTACTTTGACGCCACGGATAACCTGTGCCGTATAGTTGGGGCAACCCTCAATATATTCGTTCGCAAGCCGAATCCGTTCGCTGGCTTTCGCACTCGAATCGGTCAAAACGATTTCGGGCAATTTCAGTTTCTTGCCGTACAGCACGGCGACTTCGCGAGCGACACCGATGTGGCCAAGGCAGTCGCCTCGGTTGCTCGTCACTTCTAGATCGATGATAGGATCACCGCCGACCATGGCCGTCGACTCGTGGTTGAGACCGGACAAGCTTAGACGCGAGGCCAATTCGTCTGGCGACATGTCCAAATCGACGTACTGAGATAACCATTCCCAAGAGACGAGCATTGTGATTTCCTAGAACTGTCGGAGAAAGCGCACATCGTTTCGGAATAGGTCCCGAATATCCGTAATCCCAAATCGTCGCATGCACAACCGTTCAACACCGAGACCGAATGCGAATCCTGTGTAGACTTCGGGATCGTAACCCACAGCGTTCAACACGTTCGGGTCGACCATGCCAGCACCACCGAATTCAATCCAGTTGTCGCCCCACAAAAAGTCCACTTCGACGCTGGGTTCGGTGAATGGAAAGAAACTGGGCCGAAAACGAATATGAACATCGCCGCCAAGGTAGTTGGTCGCAAATAGTCGCAACACGCTCTTCAGTTGCGCCATCGTGACATTGCGATCAACCCACAAACCTTCCATCTGATGGAACATGGGGAAATGGGTCGCGTCGGCTTCGTCAGGTCGATAAACTCGCCCCAACGAAATAATCCGAAGCGGCGGCTGCGTTTTTTCCATCGACCGAATCTGAACGGTACTCGTTTGACTTCTCAGCAAGAACGCGTCCGTCTGTGCCGACTTGGCAGCAGTCGCCAGATAGAAATTGTCGAGCGGATCGCGAGCAGGATGATCATCTGGAATATTCAAGGCGACAAAGTTGTGCCAAATGTCCTCGACTTCCGGCCCTTCGGTCACCGTAAACCCCAAGCGACCCATAATCTCTTTGAGGTGTTCCATCGTTTGCGTGATGGGATGCAAGTGTCCAAAACTGGGTGGCATGCCCGGCAAAGTTGGATCGAACAGAGGTCCCTGACTCTTCGGTTTGTCACCGGCTCCCAAACGAGCAGCGGCAGCATCCAAGGCAGACTGAACCGTTGTACGGACTTCGTTGAATCGCTTGCCACCCAAAGGTCGATCAGCTGCCGCGAGTTCGCCCATCAATTTCTGAACGTTTTTAATCCGTCCGTTTTTTGCGCCAACGAAAATAACGCGCGCGTCCTCGAGAGAAGCAGTCGAATCGACTTCGGCAAAAACCTTTTCGGCATCCGCCGCCAAGCTATCTAACTCGGCTAAAAAGGCTTGAAGGGACATGACGCCTCGTTAAAAAAATGGGACGCAGCAGACACGCGGAATCTCGACGTTTCCATGCAATTGCGCCGAGGCGCGAACACACCCAAAGGGCACCTCGACACTTTTTGCAGAAACCTTTACGACAAAGCCATCTCGCTTTAAAAACGAAATGGCTTAGGGTTGCTGAATGCGAAACTAAGCAGCCGTTGCGGCCAATGCCTGCTTCACTTGATCAACGATTTGCGTGAACGCCGCTGGATCCGCAATAGCCATTTCGGACAATTGCTTTCGATCCAACTGAATTCCAGCCTTGATCAAACCGTGAATGAATTGGCTGTATCTGAGATCATGTTGTTGACAAGCTGCTGACAACCGAATGATCCAGAGGCGACGGAAATCGCGGCGACGACGACGGCGATCGCGATAAGCGAACCGGCCAGCACGTACCAAATTTTCCTTAACAGTTCTGTACAGCCGTCGACGTCCACCAACATAGCCCTTCGCTCGCTTAAACAAGCGGCGTTTGGCTTGATGACGCGCGGCACCTTTAGTCGTTCTCATTTTTCTTCAAACTTCTTTTCAATTGTTTCTCAGGTCGCTGATCAGTCAAAAGCAAACACAAAATCGCTTTCGACAAGCGGGCAACAAATTAACGCCGTCCTAAGACGGACGCTCAGCAGTTGAACCCAGAAACATGGCCTTAATACCCGCAAACTTTTCAATTCAAGGCGGCGAACAATTCGGCTCGCTACGCCAACAAACTTTCCATTCAAGAGCCAAGCTGACTTCGCTGTCTAGCCGCCCCAATCCGAACTTCAGCACACACTAATTGGGACTTGTTTAAAATCCGAATTACTTCCATGCACCAAAACGCTCGAAACCAAATTGCCGTTACCGGCTATTCCCACGCAAGCAATCTTGAATCATCCGCTCCATCGTCGGATGAACAGTAGTCGTACCGCGCAATTGCCGAATTCTCTTGGCTGTCTTGCGCACAGCGAGATGGCTAGTGCCGCATTTGCGGTGCTTAGCTTTCCCAGTTGCTGTCAATCGGAACCGCTTTTTCGTGGCTTTATGTGTTTTCTGTTTAGGCATAATCAAACCAAAATAGACTTGTTGCTTACGATGTGTAACCAGCCAACCAACGCGGCCGCAGCCCCAGAACGGTCAAACGAACCAATTTTCCAAATTCTGGGAACCCAGCAATATACAGATGCCCCGTGGCTCTTCCAAGTCCTTTTTCGGCATATGGGCCAGCTCAGGTAAAGTTTCACTTTCCAGGTTGCTCGACAGATGTTATCTTTGAAGCTCGAAATTTAGAGCACTTTTCGAGATTCAGCTCGTCAAAACGGTCGAATTGTACCCGGCACAGCAGCCAAAATGGGCGATTTACGTCATATCGATGCACGCAACTCGGATATTAACACCCTTCACTTTAGGAATATTGAAAAATGACAAAACCCAATCGAAAACTTAAGAAAGCCAACCACGGTCAACGTGCTGCGAACAGCAAAGCCAGAAAAGCAAAGCGTAAAAACGTTCGTACCTAAGCGCAATATTCCTGTTTTCTAATCCCATTTAATTGCGGATTAATTTAAACGGATGAGGCGTGAGTCGCCTCGGTTCTAACTAAGCATTTTGAGAGAATCACTTATGAATTCGGGACGTTCTGCTGGGAATTGCCGTATTTGCCAAGTGATTCTCTAAATCCGTGTTTAGTTTTTTCGGCAAACTGGTGGGCTTGCGACAGGTGTTTTCTTGGCAGGTCGGTAATTGAAACTCTTCGGCATGAATGAACTCTTCGGCATGAATACTGTAGAGATAAGCCGCTAGAGATTTTTCAATTATCTTTAGGAATTGCGAGTCCCAAAAAAATATTTTGTTACCCTATCGAAATGAAGGAAATTGCTTGCCTCGAAGCTTGCAACCCATTTCCTTGCTGCCTCAGTTGAGTTTCTGAGTAGAAAGTACGTCGTGATAGGCAAAGACTATATCGTTGATCCTGCTTCTCTGAATTTTGACCACATCGTGGCCGACATTCACGAGATTCGGCGTCACAATGCCCAACGTTTTGAGATGGAGCAATTGACGGCGATCATCTACGAAGACCTCGAGACTGTTTCCTGTGTAGGCTACAAAGACATCACAAATGACGATTTCTGGGTTCGTGGACACATGCCCGGAATGCCTCTCATGCCGGGAGTCGTTATGCTCGAATGCGCCGCTCAACTTTGCAGTTACTTCGCGCATAAATACGATTTGCTCGGAGCAGAAATGGTTGGGTTTGGTGGCTTGGAAGATGTCAGGTTCCGCGACCCCGTCGTACCTGGCAACCGATTTGTGATTATGTGCCAACAAGTAAAAGTTCGACGCAATCGTATGATCGTATCACGTTTCCAAGGATTCGTAGGCACCAACCTTGCGCTTGACGGTGTTCTAAAAGGTATTCCCATTCCAGTCGAAGCCCTGTCGCTAAACCAAAAGCAGTCATGATTTGAACTCGCCGAATAGAGTCTCGCTTGAGAGTCGTTTGCTTTTTGAAAAGTTTCGTTTCATTTAAATAACAGTCGCGAACCCGCTGAAATCCTAAGGAACTCCGATATGAAAAAAATCCTCTCTGGATTTGTGGTCGCTACAGTCATGCTTTTCACTTCCCGAGTGGCAACTGCTCATCCGGGCCACGGCGTTACCGAATCGCGACCCGACTCTTTTGTTCATTATTTGATCGAGCCCATTCATCTACCCTCGGCTTTTGTAGTCGGACTGTTGGTTGTGGCGATTGTAGCCTTGGCCCGAAAACGAACTTCTCGTTCGCGATAACGAATGAACAACGGCGTACAACGCTCCATGCCCGAACGCATCACCAGTCCTCAAAATCCTCGAGTCAAACTTGCGCTGGAACTTCGAAGCGCTGGTGATCGGCGAAAAGAAGGTTTGACACGCATCGACGGCCTTCGAGAACTGAGCCTTGCGTTGCGAAGCGGCGTTGTGCTGCACACGGTCTTCGTTACCGACTTGGAATTCGCGACCACCGAGCGACGTGAACTTCAGACATCAATCGACCCTGCGAAAATCTTCTACGTACCGCCACCTCTGATGGACAAGTTGCAGTATGGCGAACGGACAACTGAAATACTCGCGGTCGTGGAGATCCCCAACGTCGATATTGACCGAATCCATCTAGGCACAAACCCATTGATCGTTGTTCTTGATCAAGCCGAAAAGCCTGGCAATATCGGTGCCGTACTCCGTTCGGCAGATGCAGCGGGCGCTTCTGCAGTAATCCTATCCGACCCCGCATGCGATCTATTCAATCCCAATGTCATCCGCGCAAGCCAGGGAACCATCTTCACTGTTCCCTTAGCGTCAGCCACTGCCACCGACACCCTTGCTTGGCTTAACAAAAGCAATCTTCAAATTCTTGCTGCTCGCGTCGATGCGCCGCAATCTTTGTATTCTTTCGATCTGAATCAAGCCACCGCACTCGTATTCGGCAGTGAGAGCAAAGGGCTTGGTGAAATCTGGTCCAGCCAAAACATCTCAGCCGCCTCGCTGCCTTTGCTGGGTCAAGCCGATAGTCTCAACCTTTCCAATACCGCCGCCGTCTTTCTATACGAATCGGTCCGTCAAAGATTGCCGAAGTGACTGCTGGGCGTGCAGCTCGTTCTTCACAGCTTCTTAATCGCTTGATCAGCATCCTCTTCGTAGGCCAAGTTCGATGTGCCGTGAATGAAGTTTAAGGACTCGATTACCCGCATGTTGCCCAACCCATACTCGGCTGAAGAGGATACAATGGTCAGCGTCAACTGCATCAGATCATTCTTGTCGCTTCAGGCCAAGTCCATCCTATGCCAATTGGAATTCGCCCCACAAACGATTTTGCTTTCAAGAAGACTTTTGGCACTCCTGCCAATAAGCTTTCATTGATCAGTTTGCTCAATTCGATTCTGGATCTAGCCTCGCCAATCGACGACGTGACAATCGAGAATCCATACAACGTGCAGGACTTTCAGGAGGACAAACTTTCGGTCTTGGACATCAAAGCCGTCGATCAGTCGGGGGCAATTTACGATATCGAAATGCAGCTTACGATTGTCGAGGGGTTGATTAAGCGACTTGTTTTTTATGGCTGCGAAATCTATGCCGGGCAACTTAAACGCGGCGAGGATTATGGCCAACTCCATCCGGCGTATTCAATTTGCTTGGTGAACGGCATCCTTTGGAACGACTCGCAAAAAGTCCATCACGCTTTTCGCTTGACCGACCAACAATCAGGCCGCACACTGAATGGAACGCTTGAAATTCACACATTGGAGTTTGGAGTCTATAATCTCAAGGAAGCGGACTTGGCAAACGCTTCGACGTTAGAATGCTGGCTGTACTGGTTTCTACATGCGCACGAATACGAAGCAAATGAGTTACTGAAACTTTTCCCGCAGACCGCGATCCAACAAGCAACGCAAACGATTACTCAAATAGCACAAATTACCGAGGACAAAGCCATGTACGACGCACGCGAAAAAGCTATCCGCGACCAGCAGTGGGCACTCAACGCTTCGTTCCGTGAAGGGGAAGCAAAGGGCAACATGGAGGGTGAGATCAAAGGCGAGATCAAACTAATTCGTACGCTCCAAGACTTACTCGGTCTTCCCCAATCTGCTGACGATGAATTACGTTCAATGGGAATTTCCGACCTCCAAAAAATGACCCTCGACTTACAAAATAAACTCCGCAATCGAGCTTCATCCTAATAGGGCAAAAACGTTCCTTAGCATCCCTATTTTGGATTCTTCTCGCTCTGATTGTTTCTCAGGCTCAAAACAGACCGCCATTTCTTCTTTTTCTGCCTGCGTTTTCTGCAAATCCCTTATTCGTTCGAACTACGTTTGGAGCGAACCCAATCGGGATTTACAATGGGGACTACCAAGCATCGTATCCTGCCTCACTTGCATACTGCGTCCCAACTTGAAAGCGCGACTATGTCTTCACGAATATTCCTCTGCAAAATTACCCTTCTCGCATTGGCCGTGTTAATCTGCAGTGGCAATCGAGCGGTTACCGCAGCCGACGACGGCGACAAGTCGACTTGGGATATTGAACAAGGCCCAGGTGAAAAAACCGAACAAGCCATCGATGTTACGGAAGGAACGTGGATCAATCTCGACGTAAGCCCGGACGGAACGAAAATTGTCTTCGATCTGCTTGGCGATATATACTCAATGCCGATTGGCGGCGCGGACGGAACAGACGGTGCTTTCCCGACCAAGCTAGCTGAGGGCGTCGCATGGGATATGCAGCCTCGTTTTAGCCCGGATGGCAACTGGATTGCTTTTACGAGCGACCGAGCGGGCAAAAATGAGCGTAGTGGCGACAACCTTTGGATAATGCGATCAGACGGTTCCGAGCCTACGCAAATTACCAATGAGTCTTTCCGTTTGCTAAACGGTCCAGCTTGGTCGCCTGACGGCAACTACTTGGTTGCACGAAAACATTTTACGGGCCGTCGCTCTCTCGGCGCGGGTGAAATATGGATGTACCATCGCGCCGCGAAAGACGCCAACGCGATGGAGGGCGTTCAGCTAACCCAAAAAAGCAACGACCAAAAGGATGTCAACGAACCAATCTTTTCCCGCGACGGCAAATATGTTTTTTACTCCCAAGACGCAACTCCAGGCGATACGTTTGAGTACGACAAGGACTCTAATCAACAGATCTATATCGTCAACCGATTGAACTTGGAGACGGGTAAAACCGAAGCCTACATTACCGGCCCCGGCGGAGCTTGTCGACCGACACCTTCGCCGGATGGCAAGTCTGTTGCTTTCGTTCGCCGCAAAGGAGCCAGCACGGGTCTCCAATTGTTGGATTGCGAGTCTGGCGAAATACGATTGATCTATGCAGCCATGGAACGGGACATGCAAGAAGCTTGGGCCATTCACGGCGTCTATCCGTCGTTTGGTTGGATGCCCGACGGCCAGAGCATCGTGGCGTGGGCCAAAGGCAAAATTCGTCGCATCGACTTGGAGTCAGGCTCGGCCGAGATCATTCCGTTTCATATTACAGATTCGAGACAAGTCACGAGTAAGGTACGTTTCCCGATTGAAGTCGCTCCCGATGAATTCTCGGTCAAAATGTTGCGATGGGTCCAAACATCTCCCAAAGGAAACCAAGTCGCCTTTCAAGCTTTAGGGCATATTTACGTTCGTGAACTTCCCGAGGGGACGCCGCGCCGCCTCACGTCACAAACCGAACACTTTGAGTACTACCCGAGCTACTCGCAGGACGGAAAATACATTGTGTATTCAACTTGGAATGACAAGTCGCTTGGCAGCATTCGGGTCGCTTCAGCTCATCCCGATGCCGATCAAGAAAGCTGGAAAGTGACTTCGCAAACGGGTCACTATGCCGAACCTGTCTTTTCACCGGACGGAAAGACAATCGTCTTTGTCAAATCATCGGGTGGCTATCTGACTTCACCTTTGTGGTCGCGTGACACCGGCCTCTATCAGATTCCCGCTCATGGCGGAGACATGTCGCGTGTCAGCGATTCGGGAGAGCACCCTCAATTCGCGGCGGACAATAATCGCGTCTTCTTTACTGCAAGCGGCTCATCGAACGACGCTGACAACTTGGGCTTGTATTCGATTTCCTTAGACGGTCAAGACAAACGGCAACACTTCAACAGCCAGTGGGGAACCGATTTCCGCGTTTCGCCCGACGGAAAATGGATCGCGTTCATCGAACGATTCAACGTTCACGTCGCTCCGTTTGTACAAGCCGGAAAGTCCATTGAAATCGGCCCCAACGCGACTTCGATACCTATCGCCAAAGTCAGTCATAAAGCTGGCGACTGGGTTCACTTCTCCGGCGACAGTAAAACACTTGCATGGTCGCTCGGCCCCACTATGTACACCCAATCACTTCAAGAGGCGTTTCAATTCTTGCGTGACCACGATAGCGAATCCGCGACTGTTGAAACTGCACCGCCAACCGAAATGGAAATCGGCTTCCAGGCTCCTTATGCCAAGCCCACAACAACCGTCGCTTTGGTTGGAGGCCGCATTGTGACAATGGGACCAGAAGGCATCATTCGTAATGGCACGATAATTGTCCAAGGCAACCGTATCGTCGCGGTCGGACAGAAAGCCGATGTGGAAATCCCCGAAGGTGCCCAAGTGATAAAGACACCCGGCTTAGTAATCATGCCGGGCCTGATCGACGCACATGCCCACGGCTCTCAAGCCAGTCATGGTATGGTCCCGCAAGCAAATTGGATCAATTACACAAACTTAGCGTTCGGTGTTACCACGGTTCACGATCCTTCCAACGACACACAGAGTGTATTTGCAGCGAGCGAAATGGCAAAAGCTGGCGAAATTTTGTCGCCGCGAATTTTTTCGACTGGCACGATCTTGTACGGCGCTGCCGGCAGCTATAAAGCTGAAATCGAAAATCTCGAAGACGCCCTTTTTCATTTAAAACGCATTAAAGCTGTCGGTGCTTTTAGCGTCAAGAGCTACAACCAACCTCGTAGAGACCAACGCCAACAAGTTATCGCTGCGGCCCGAGAACTCGAAATGATGGTCGTCCCCGAAGGCGGTTCGACGTTCATGCATAACATGACAATGATCGTCGATGGACACACGGGTATTGAGCACACGCTGCCAGTACAGACTGCGTACGACGATGTCATGGATTTGTGGCGTGGCACTCAAGTCGGCTATACACCAACTTTGTGCGTGGCTTATGGAGGAATATCCGGCGAGCGATATTGGTATGACGTGGATGACCTCTGGCTTCACCCGCGATTGAATCAATTCGTCCCGCCTCACGTCTTGCATCCGCGTTCACGTCGTCGCATGAAAGCGCCTCTCGAGGATTACAACCATATCAAAGTCGCTCAAATCGCAGCACAAGTTGTAAAGGATGGCGGTCTAGTGCAAGTCGGCGGCCACGGCCAGTTGGCTGGCATGGCAGCCCACTGGGAGCTTTGGAGTTTTGTCCAAGGCGGCATGAAACCGATCGAAGCACTTCAATGCGGCACAATCAACGGAGCTAAATATTTGGGACTGGATGGCGATCTTGGGTCAATCGAGCCTGGAAAACTCGCCGACTTGATCGTGATCGAGCGAGGCTTTGATCCGACCAAAGATATTCGTCATAGCGAAAAAATTTCTATGGTGATGGCAAACGGAAAACTGTTTGACGCGACAACGATGGCCGGAATCAGC
>JANMNK010000648.1:0-5370 GCA_031373875.1 Pirellulaceae bacterium
AAAGTGAGAATCGTCGGTCCCATATCGAAACGGAATCCGTCTTGGTTTAACACGGCAGCTTTACCGCCAAGCCAGGCATTCTTTTCGAATAGAGTAACGCGATGACCACGGGCCGCTAGTGTACATGCCGCTGCAAGCCCAGCGAGACCGCCGCCGATAACACCTACGTTTTGGGAATGTGAGTTTTGTTTAATCATGATTCTTTTATTTCTGACTGATTTTCCGCTTTAACTTCCGCCTGGGATGTACTTTGACCGGTCGCCGATTTGGAAGTTTTTTCCTTATGCAGTCGAGCGGCTGTGATAACTGATTTCAAACCGTTCCATCGCGACAGAAAAGAACTACCGTAAAAAAGCTGCATGATCCCTTTCAAAATGATTTCGTCGTATTCGGTCGGCGGCATCAAGTGCGGAAGCCAATTACCGCGACGAATAACAACCGATTTTATGCGAGTCATCTCCATCAAGCCTTCTCGACCGCGAGTCACACCAAATCCGCTTTCGCCTCGGCCACCAAAAGGAATTCTCGGATCGGCCGACGGAACGATAACGTCATTGATCGTCACCAGCCCTGCATCGATCGCTTTGGCTAGAGGCTCTGCGTCCGACAAATTACCGAAGATGCTTGCGGAAAGTGCAAACGGACAATACGCGTCGGCATCGAGGGCTTCGCTCCAATCGCGGACCGGGATCAACATCAGCAAAGGTGCGAAGACGTCAGACTTGGCCAATAGCATTTTGGGCGAAACGTTTGACAAGACAATAGGTTGCACAGAAACATCGTCAAGCGACAAATCAGGTTGTGGCCCGATGGACCGAGCACCCATGTAAACAGCTTCGGCAAGTCCCATTCGCAATTTTTCGACGGTCGGTTTTGCCAAGGGAACAGCGCGAATTTTTTGGACGCGTTCACGTAGCCCTGTCTCGAGTTTCTCCAGCATCGAGTGCGGAACAAAAACTCTTCGCGGGGCGATACACGTCGCACTCCCGTTGAATTCCAATCCAAACACCAGCGATTGCACGGCTCTTTCGATGTCTGCAGACGGCAATATGTAAACCGCATCGCAACCGCTCAGTTCCAGCGTTGCCGGTGTTAAACGATCGCTCAAGGTTCCGAGAACTTTTCGCCCTGTCGAACTCGAACCCGTAATAAATACTTTATCAACGCCGCAATCAATAGCCGACTTGGCCGACGAGACCGCTGAGTCAAGCAGCACGATGAGACCTCTAGGAACTCCGCACGATACGAGCATTTCACACCAGCGAGACATTAACAACTCGCATTGCGGCGCAGGCTTGACGACAACAGCATTGCCAGCGACGAGAGCTTGCAACATCTGTACGCCAGGAATGAGCAGAGGATAATTCCAAGTCGTTACGAGCAGGACAGTCCCCAACGGTTCGTGATAGATCGTCGTACTCAAGCGTCCCATCCAAAGCGGAAGATCAAACAGCGATGGACTCTCGGGAGCCAACAACCGGTTTGCGCGTTTGCTAAGCCACTTGGCAGCGGCAGCTAGCGGCATAAGTTCACCGGACAGCGTTTCCCGGAAATCACGCCGTTGTGGAATCGTGATCGCTTCTCCCAGCCACTCCGCTTGTTCAACCAGTTGATGGCAGACCGCCCTTGCGACGTTGGCACGTTCTCGAACACTACGACCGGACCATTCCTGTTGGGTATGGCGCGCAGCATCCATAGCTGACCGAATGCTTGTCGCATCAGCGTGTGTTACTACCGATTCGGAAAACCGAGAACCTTCCACAAATATCCTTCTTAGCAACAAGTTGCTTGAGCAGCCAATTCAACGGCTTCCAAGAAAAACCAAGGTTCGAATACGAAAACTCTTGGGCGATAACTTAGCATCATTGTAAATGAATCGAGACCGAGAACGAGCCCAAAATAACTCTGTCGCTGGAATGCTATTTAAGAAACGCCGCTCACCCTCCCAGACCTCGCTCGCGTTGCATGCAAGCGCTAAACTGTCGACTCCGCTAAAGGCATCTCGTATTCGGGTTCCGTCATCATCGCGGGCTTGCCGGTTGTATTATGCTTTGTAATAAAATCGGAAGAAACGCCAATGTCCGCCAGCAAGTGTTTGCAGGTGATCCGTGTCGATTCATAGATGACCGGCAATCCGCTTCCCGGATGCGTACCTCCGCCGACTAGGTAAACTCCATCCAACTCTTCGAACCGGTTGTGCGGCCTCAAGTGGAGCATCTGCCGTAGCGAATGCGCCAAGTTGAATGTCGCGCCACGGTACACAGCGTAATCATCGCGCCACTTGTCGGGCGTAATGACATGCTCAAATTCAATTCGATCGCGGATGCCGTCGATTCCAATCGCTCCCAATCGGTCAAGAACTTGATTGCGGAATTGCGATTTTACCGAGTCGGTCCACTGCACCTTAGCGCCGAGATTCGGGACAGGAACGAGTACGTACAAGCTGCTCTTGCCCGGCGGTGCCATCGTCGGGTCGGTCACGATAGGATTGGCAACGTAGAAAGAAGGGTCGCGTGGCAATACGCCTTCCTTTTCGATTTCGTGCAAGTTCTTTTCGTAGTCGGCGGCGATGTGAATATTGTGATGAGCTAGGTGATCGTAATTCCCTCGTACACCGAGGTACATCATGTAAGTGGAACAAGAAAACTGCTTCTTGGCAATTTTTCCATCGCTCCAACGTTTACGAAGCGAATCGGGAACGAGTCGTCGCATGGCTTCGGCAAAGTCAGCATTGATGATTAGGCGGTCGGTCGCAATCGTGGACTTGTCCGTCTTCACTTTCGTAATTTTTCGTCCTTGGAATTCGAGGCCGGTAACGGTTTCATTCAACCGAATGTCGACCCCCATCTCGCGAGCAATCTCGGCCATCCGCACGCTGACTTGGCCGCAGCCGCCCGTTGGATGAAATACGCCATGTTCATATTCCAGAAACGACAAAATCGAAAAGAGACTTGGGCAGCGAAACGGCGACATCCCCAAATACTTGGACTGGAATGAGAAGGCGATCATCAGTCGGGGATCATGAAAATACGTGTTTAGCTCCTGCGCAAGACTTCGCCATGGACGCAAATGAGGCAAAGCAGAAAACATTGAAGGTCGCAACAAGTCGCGAGGACTGTCAAAAGGCGATTCGAGAACGGGACGGAACTTTTCAAGTTTGCGCCGATTGTCGTTCATGAACCGGTCAAGCGATCCGGCATCGCGAGGCGACAGATTACTAATCTGTTTGTCCATCGCCTTCAAGTTGGGCGTGCAGTTCAACTCGCCGCCCGCGCCAAACGTAATACGATACTGCGGGTCGAGTCGCGTCATCGGAATCTCGGTGAACATATCGCGACCGATAGACCGAAATATCTCGTCCAGGATTCGTGGATAAAGGAAGAACGTTGGCCCAACATCAAATCGGAAACCGTTGGATTCAAAATTGGAGCATCGACCGCCGACACGATCGCGTGATTCGATGACGGTAACTTTCACGCCCGCTTGAGCTAACTGCAACGCGGCCGCCAAGCCGCCTGGTCCTGCCCCGATAATGACAACTGATTTTTCCGACATTGCTTCTCCTAAGACCTGCATCGCGTAAAATCACGAGGCTTCACCGGTTCAACACGGCTATTTATAACGATTCGTCAAGCTTTTGCGAATCGCGATTTAATGCGTTATGCAATTGTGGCATGATCACCACAAACGGTTTGCCGTTTACCTTTGTAGCAAAAGGCAGACAATTCACTTAGGGAACTTGGAAACCTAGATTTTATGCCTGAATAGTCGCCAAAAAGGTAAGTTTTACGTTAGTAACCAAGCCTCTTAAGTAGTCAGCAAAGGAGGTTTAGGTAAACTTCATCAATTCCAACTTGGCGATTATCGCTCGTTCTGACTTCGACACCAGATTTCGAAAAGCATGAATCGAGTTTAACGTCCAGAAGATGTACGCCGGCATGAGTGAGATGCATTACAGTTCATGCGTTACCAGTCAGATACTAAAAACTTGCACCAAAATTGAGCAACCAACGAGATAGTTAGGGATGAGAAGCACATTGTGAAGGAAGCTAGCCTGGTTGCTTTTGGATTGTATGTCTTTGCGCTGATCGGTGGCTGTTTGCTGATATGGGCAATCGTAATCAGCTTGCTCGTCCAAAAGCGCCGTGTAGCACCAGTTCCAACGCCACGCCCGCTTGCCCCGTGGGGACTGATCGACATCGCAGTCGGATTCATGTTCATCTTTCTGTCTGCAGTGCTCTTCGGTCGGCTTTGGATCGCATTCGATCTACCAACGCGACCCTTGCCTGTTTCGACCGCGACTGCGAAGCTCGATGTGTCGACCGATACAGCGGACGAAAAGTCGCCTGACGCACAGGCTCAATCTTCTGACGAAGAATTAAAGAAGGGCGAGACGGTCACCATGTCAGACACAAGCGCGTCTGCTGAACCAACTTATACGATGCCATTTCAAACTTGGCTGATGAGTTCGCAATTGTTTGCCATGATCGCTACGACAATCTGGGTAAGCATTCGCTGTCGAGTTGGTTTCAACCGTGTTGGTTTTGGTATGCGGAAATTGCCCAAGCAAATTTTCTTGGGAATCGTATTTGCCGTTGCCTTTGCCCCGCCGATCTACGTCGTCATGGCCGTGCTTACGAATCTCTTGGATCAGGAGTACAAACATCCACTCATTGAAATGATCGGCAAAGATCCCACCTTGCTTTTATTTGCTGTCTGGTCGGCGGTTATCGTCGCACCCATAACGGAAGAATTCGCGTTTCGGGTCATGATCCAGGGTTTTTTGGAATCGATGGCTGCGGGCAGCATTGGCATGGCGGACTTACTACTTGGTCGTCAATCATTCTGGCCCATACTATCGTTATCTCACACGATTTCTGTTCCGCCGGTAGATAATGACGGTATCCTCGAAGACCCTCAAACGAACTTCGCTGAACCACCAATATTAGCTGAACAAACTACGGACTCCACCAGAGGGGATTCGAGTCCCTACGCCATGCAACTGAGGCTTAACGAACGAAGCCTACCTAACGAGACTGCTGTTAACGTCGGTGCCTTGCCGTGGTGGCCCGTATTTGTCAGCGGAGTATTGTTTGGGTTGCTTCATTATCCTTACGGCATAAGCTGGATTCCGCTGATCTTCTTGGGCATCATTCTCGGTTGGCTTTATCGGATTACCGGGACTATTTGGCCTTCGATGGTCGTGCATATGATCGTCAACGCCACATCGATGGCTGCGTTGGCAACGCAAATCGCATCGCAAGCAAAGTGACAAAAGCGCAAACTTGTTGCGTTCGGCACGGGGCGAGCCCGATCCGTCGCTGGCGCGCACTGGGCGAAACGGGGCCTTGAGCCCACGTTTCGCCATAG
>JANMNK010000470.1:0-1531 GCA_031373875.1 Pirellulaceae bacterium
AGTCGACTGGAATCGAAGTCTCCGAGTCAAGTTTCGCAGGCAAACGTTTTTTCGCCGTTTGGTCGTCGGATTTTGCGACAGATTCTGGTAACACGTGTTCAGCAAATGCCTGCATGCATTTCTGAAACAGTTTCCAAAATTTTGGCTTGTCGATTTCATCGAAGCGGAACAATCGCAACTCAATTTCTTGCCAATCATTTCCGGAGCTCACGCGAATTCTCGATTCGTTTCCGTAAGCTTCGACTTCCTCCATTTCATTAAGTGTTGGTAGGTCGATTGTTTCTTCAAAGTCGATTTTTTTGATTCGGCCTTTCGGGATACGAATTTTGATTTTGAGCAGCCAAGTTTCGGCTGTGATGGCGTGCATGAACCAGCCTTGAGTTTTGACGGGACCGGTAACTTCGACGATGCTTGGCGAAGCCCAATTGACCGGAGCAAAGGATCCGAACTGTTCGATGCGAGCGATGATTTCGGCCAGGATTTTGCGTTCCCAACGGATCGGTTTTCCTTTGCGATCAACGCTTGTTTCCAAATGCCATTTGCGGCCATCGGTTTCCCAGGGAGCGGCCGATTGTTTGGCAACGTCTTGGATGCTGAGATCATCAGGTTGAGCTTGCGATTCTGCGAACGGATCGAATTTTTCGCGTTGTACTCGCTGGCTCGATTCGAGAACTGGAGCGAGCGCTTCGGCTGTGTAACTGCGAAGTGGTAAATCGGCAGTTGATTGGTTTGTGAGATCGGTCGGCTTCGCTTTGCGGCGTGAAGGCTTCTGAATTGCGGTTTGAGACTGTGCGACGATTTGTTCGGGAGTTCCGACGGCGACCACTTGGCCACCTTTCCAACCGGCTTCGGGGCCGAGATCGATGACCCAGTCTGCGGTTTTGATCACGTCGAGGTTGTGCTCAATAACGACGACCGTGTTCCCGACATCGACAAGTCGATTGAGAACATCGAGCAGCTTGATGATATCTTCAAAATGGAGGCCCGTGGTTGGTTCATCCAAAAGATAGATCGTGCGTCCGGTATTAGGCCGAGCAAGTTCCGCGGCCAGTTTCACTCGCTGAGCCTCTCCGCCGCTGAGTGTCGGAGCCGATTGCCCCAACGCGACATAATCCAAACCGACATCGCACAGTGTTTGTAGTATACGGCGGATTTTTGGGAAATTGATCAGCAGATTGCGGGCGTCTCCAATTGGCATCCGCAAAACATCGACGATGGAGTGACCTTTGAAACGCACGGAGAGCGTTTCTTCGGTGTAGCGGTTGCCGTGGCAAGCATCACATTCGACCCACACATCCGAAAGGAAATGCATTTCGACACGGATCTGACCGTTGCCTTCGCACTTTTCGCATCGTCCACCCGGCACGTTGAACGAAAACTGTCGAGCGGTAAAACCTCGAATACGGGCATCGGGAAGTTGTGCATACAGTTGGCGAATAAGATCAAAGACGCCGGAGTACGTTGCAGGGTTCGATGCCGGAGAATTACCCAAAGCCGATTGGTCGACTTGAACGACTTTGTCGACGTTTGG
>JANMNK010000471.1:0-2942 GCA_031373875.1 Pirellulaceae bacterium
TTGTCCGTTGTTGGTATTGATACCTAAGATCAGATTGTTGCTGCCATCCACCGCTATATCTTCAACCGAATCGTCGATCGGGAAATTCAAAGGAGGCGCTCCACTAGCCAATGCAATGACTCGGAATCCCGTGGCGTTAAAAGTTGTGTCCAGGCCGCCACCTGAGTTCATTCTTGCAATGACAAGATCATTGTCCGATCCGGTGTTTCCATTTCCTGCGACGTTGTATTTGCCATCAGCGCCGATGACAAGGCTCGTCATATCGGCATCGCCCGCGATGCTGAAATTATAAACGCGTTTTCCAGTACTGGCCCCACCAAAGCTCGTGTCAATGGATCCGTTTGAGTTGAAACGTGCGATCGCAAATCGTCTCTGACCGCCGGCTACTTGGGACTGCCCACCTACCACGATTTTTCCGTCGGCTTGAATTGCTACCGTTCGGGCGAAATCATTTAAGCTAGCAAAGTCCACAGTCGCTTTGCCCGTACCGTTGAAACTGGTGTCCAACGTTCCGTTTGAGTTGTATCTCGCCAAAGCGAAATCGTAATTTGTTCCATTAAATGAGGAACCTGCGACAACGATTTTCGAATCTGCCTGAACCACCACAGCTCGTGCAGAATCATCTCCGGCACCAAACGGAGTTGTAACTAATCCACTTGTACCGAAAGCCGTATCTACAGCCATGAGCTGACGATACTCCAAAGTTTCCATTCTCATCTGTCGAGTAAACACTGGTGATTTTGCAACGCGTCGTGATTTTTGCTTCGTCATATTTCAGCCTTCAATCAGAAAAAAATTCAATCATCCTGGACTTCGAGACAGCGACAATCGTAAGGGTGGTGGTCAGTACGATAACCCTCGATTGTAGTCAAACTTTGCGCATTGCGAATATCCGCCACAACCAGAATTCCGAAATACTTTCGCCGCATCCATTGTGAAAAATTGACGCTTAAAAGTTCAAATCGTCTCTTTACCCCAACAAATGCGGGGGCCCAAAAGTCTGAGGACTTCATCATTATGTAGGTGAATCGTGCGTTTCTAAAGGGCCGAAGACTGAGACGTAGAAATTCAGAGAGTCGAAGACGGAGAGATAGGAATACGCAAATTTTTGGATATTTGCCACCCACATGAGTAGCAGAATTTTTCAGTGATTTGCGAACTGCGCACCAGCTAGCTTTTTGGAAATTCAAACTTAACTGACCGTCATGATGCAACCACACAGTTGTCGACTGGCCCAACAGGCCTTGGAGTGCCTGTTAACCTTGGAAAGTAATTTCGTGATTATCAAAAAACGACTTCTTTCTCTTCAGTCCCTTAACGTTCACTCTTTCATAACGATGGGTCGAAGAATCGCTATGGTCTGCGATAATAATTCTGATACGGGAGTCACTGCCAGAGGCGCGGAGTTGGCATCATCGAAAACTGCAAGACACTGAACTTGATACGCCGCGCCCCCAAATATTCTGTTTCTTATTGCGGGTGACATCCGATTTTTGACTCGGTGATACATCGAGGAATACCAATTCCATTTGCCCGGCGGTTCCAATAGGTTTCCACGCGAGTCAATAAAGGCGAACCCCAAGGCTCCGAATTTCCCGTTCGAGTGCTGCAGATTGACAGCAACATATGAAGCGTCCAAAAAAGAAGTGGACAGTATCGGCAAAGAATTTACTTGGCGATCCCGAACCTTCCATCCTGCTCCTTCATAACAGCGAGTTAGTTCATGCCAACCTGGAAAGGCTTGATCAAATGAAACCAAGATTTCGCGATCACCGTTTTGGTAAGTCCAAATATCGGAACGTTCGCCAAAGTCAGCTCCTCGACTACGAGATTCGCGACGATATGATTTTAGCGTCCAACCGGCCAATTCACGTGGCATATCCCGCTCAAGCAAATCTTTAAAGGGAGTTTCCGTGAAAAAGTCAATTTTGTCGCGTTTGTTTGTATAGGCGGTAGCGACGTCCAGCAACTCGATCGAAAAGAACGAAGCGAAAGCAACTCCAAATATCCAGCTCAAAGCCGGAAACTGTCTACCAATTTGTATGGGTTGAACGACCTGGTTTGGCGTGGATTGCTGCAAATCCGCGTCGCGCTCGACCGGGTCGGTCAGGGAACTGAGTCCGAGGTCAAAACTCCAGATAAGGAATGCACCCGCGATCATCATGGCGTAACCTAGCAGGTCGTGAACCAGTCCATGCGTCAAATCGATCTGAAACCAGACGAACATGATCGCAATGATCAAAATCCTCAAGCTGTTCGTAAAGAAGGACCAGAAAACAGCAGACCCAATCAGCGTCAGTGTATGAAACCAGTTCCGTCCCTTATAGACGGACAGAATTGCAGCGATTGCGAAATAGAAAAACAATGACTGCACGCCGCTGCAAGCTTCCTCCACGCCAAAGTCTTGTTCCTTTACAGAAATGATTGTCCCAGCATTGAAATGCGGAACTGCGAGACTGTCTAACGTTGTGCTGACAAATCGAGTACAGACGCGCTGCAATATGCCAGTAAAAACCACATCGCCGGTCAAGTTTGGAGAATAAGGGGGTTGCCAAAGAATTGCGAGGAGAACAATCAGAATTCCAAGACTGCGATTGGATACACCGTCGCGCAGTCTGATCAATAGCGAAAATGTTCCCAGCAGAAATCCAAAATAAGCAATCCAAGGCGAAGAAAACAAGATTGCCAAAATACAACTCAATCCAGAACCGGCAAGCAACACCCCAACCAAAGCGAACCGCATGGGTGTCGGCGGTAAAAAGCCATTTCCTCGTCGTCGCCAGACAAAAAACAGGAAACATCCAATACTGTTCGGCACGAGATTTGCGCCAGGCATACTTTTGAAATAGCGGCACAATCGCAGTCGACTGGCACGCTTTTTGCGCTACTCAAAAACCATTTTCAGAACCTGTCAACTTGGCAGAAAGCTTTGGAATGGCTGG
>JANMNK010000687.1:0-11123 GCA_031373875.1 Pirellulaceae bacterium
GCTTGTTAGCTCGCAAGAACACATCCTTCCAAAAGACTTCGTCAAGTCGTTGCGAGTCCAACTGAACCCGCGTGAGAGCGCGACTCATGATCGACTCAGATGCCACTTCCCCCGCAAAAGCATCTGCTTCGTATTCATTAGCCCGCGACAACACAAATGCGTGACCATTGAACTTGGGCCAGTACCACTTGAGGAACCACATCAGCACGGCCCCATGGCCTCTTTGACTCATAAAGAAAATCGTACGTTCCCAAGTCAGGCGAGTGCGATAAATCCAATTGGAAAACGTACCGTGCTTGCCAGACAAGTGTGCAAATTCGTGCGCGAGAACCGCTCGAAACTCTCCGGTCGTCAGTGATTGCATGATGGGTAGGCCAATCGTCAAGTAATTCTTGTGCCACCCGAAAATTCCGAGCCGAGGTAGTTGAACGACCGCTGCGTTGTAGTTTCCATCCAACACAACAACATGAAATGGTCGACAGCCCGCTTTGTCGGCCAGGTCCGAGATCATGCTGAATAATCGTGGATGCTCAACTGGTTTGAGTCGTTTTCCAACCGGAGCCATAAACCGAACCCACATCCCACGCGCAATCGACCACGCTAAAACCGCTCCGACAGCGATCATGAAAATCCAAATTTTCGCCGCTGCTGGGAAGTAAAAGGTGGCCAGAATTCCCAAGAGTAGCGAGGCAATCCCACCCATAAGGAACATGAACAATGTGATGTAGCCGACAATGGCTAACGTTAGCACACGAATTAGAAACAGCCGAGAATGGCGTTTCGCGATTTTATCCAGCTTGGAAACATAGGCATCAAATTGGTCATTGTTCATGACTCTACCTCGCGTGCACTTTCTAAACTTTCAGTGTTAGCAACAGACGCATAGAGGACCGTCGATTCATGATTCCCCAACGATCCGCGCCGCGGCGATATCCGATCTTAATTGGTTGAGAAGCGCGTCAACGGATTCAAACTTTTGCACGCCTCGCAATCGAGTGAGCAGATCGACTTCAAGATGGGTGCCATACAGATCGCCCGAAAAATCAATAATGTGCACTTCCACTTTCGGTTGCGACTCTTCAAAAGTCGGATTGGGGCCAATATGAATTGCTGCCCTATGAATGCTGTCCGCAACATAGGCTCGTCCAGCGTAAACTCCCGGTGGAGGAACGAGCACGGGGATGGCTTCGAGATTCGCAGTGGGAAAACCTAACTGGCGACCGCGCTGCGCGCCTTGCGACACGCGGCCGATCATGCGATAGGGCTCCAGTAGAAAACGATTTGCCGATTCCATTTCCCCTCGCATGATGTCGTTTCGGATTCGGCTACTTGAGATCAATACACCGTCGACGTTTTGAGGTTGGACAATTTCAAGCGGGATTTTGAATTCGTTGCACTTGCGCTGCAAGAATCTAACGTCGCCATCGCGTCCTTTGCCGAATCGAAAATTTGGGCCTTCGACCAATCCAGACGCTCCGAGTTGTTCGATCAAAACGGTTTCGAAAAATTGGGACGCAGTGAGTTCGAGGAGTTCTTTCGTTGTTGGGAATGCAATGACGATATCGACACCCAAACGATGCAGCAGTGCCGCGCGCCGTTCCATCCAGGTCAGAGCGGGGGGGACATGGCCTGGGTAAAGCAATTCGGCCGGCGATGGATCGAAAGTGAAAACGATTGAAGGGCGGCCAACCGCTTTCGCAAGACTGCACAGGCGTTCGATCAGGCATCGGTGACCTTGATGAACGCCGTCAAAATTGCCGACTGCGATAACGCCTCGGCGAATCGTCTCGGGAAAGGGCGCGGGACTTCGATGCAGCAAATTCATATTGCAGTGTAAATCCACTCCCAGCAAAGGCGTTCGTGCGATCCGAATGGCTTGATCTTTGGCTGAAACGCTTGATTTTCAAGTCGCATACGAATCGTCTATTCTAACTTTGAAAAAGCCATCGGAATGGATTGAATAAGTTCGGTCGGCGGCACCACGCGTCCACCTAATCTCAAGTGCGCCAGATCCCCGGCCAAGCCATGCAAGTAAACGCCCAGTTGGGCCGCATGCATGGCCGACAAACCCTGACAGACCAAGGCGACAATCATACCCGTCAAACAATCGCCACTGCCGCCGGTTGCCATCGCTGCATTGCCTGACTCATTGTAATAGCTGGTTCGACCGTCCGTAACCAACGTCCTATTTCCTTTGAGCACAATAATGATGCCATACTCTTTTGCCCACTGGGTCGCGCAGGCAATTTGCCCCAGCCGATCAGACGAACTGACGCCGGTAAGCGTTTGAAACTCTCCTGGGTGCGGCGTGAAAATGCGGTCGTGATTGACCTGGGATGCGACTTGTTTAGTTGCCGCCAACGCATGCAATCCATCGGCATCGACTACCATAGGGAAAGCACAGTGTTGGTAGAAATTGCTGACAAATTCCTCAATAGATTTCGATCTTCCCAAACCCGGGCCGATGCCAACACAAGCGTAACGGTCAAGCTCAGTGCTTAGTTGCTGCCAAGCGGATGCGTCGAGTCGGCCATCCGCACTATCTGCTAGAGGTTTCGTCATATAGCAAGGTGAATAGCCCGCAACCGTTTCTAAACAGCGATCGGGTACAGCCAACGTGGTCAATCCAGCGCCGCTTGCAATCGCTGCCATTCCGGCCAAGGCAACCGATCCGCACATCCCTCGACTGCCACCGACGATGAGCGCGTGGCCATAACTGCCTTTGTGGGAATTGGGTTCTCGTTTTGGAAGTGTGGGCAGGGAAGGGGGGAGTGTCACTTCGCGTCTCATATATCCGGAATCAAGGATGTCTCGTCTATCTCGATAAATCGCGCACTTTGTCGTAGAACACCGTCCATCTCTAGGTCAGAGTCTACGCAGTAAATCTAAGAACGCAATTTGTTTGTAGCTTACGATAATACGTCCAAGTCACAATGGACCTTTCGCGGACTGGGGCACCTTCCGGGCGGTGTCAGCGTTGGAATCCGCGCCCATGAAAAAGACTTGGTTTGGCGGCAAGCCGTGCAATAGACGCCTGGAGGATCATCGCGATTAGGATTACTATTAAGCTGTTGATTAGCCTAATTTTTTGAAAGAATCGCTCGTTCGAATGTCGAGACTGCCCGGCTTCGTGCGAATCAAGGAGCTTATTTGTGATAAGAAATCTCGCAGTGGTCGGAGCCACCGGAGCCGTTGGCCGAATTGTATTGGACGAAATTCAACGTCGCAATTTTCCTTACGAAAACATCAAATTGCTGGCTTCGGGCCGTTCCGCAGGCAAGACGACGACTTTTGGCGGTCGAGCGATCACGATCGAAGAAATGCAACCCGATTCATTTAACGATGTGGACTTGGTGATTGCAAGTACGCCCGATGAAGTCGCTGCTGAGTTTGTACCGTGGGCTGTTGAGCGTGGCGCGGTAGTCGTCGACGAAAGCGCGTATTTCCGAATGAATCCCGATGTGCCTTTGGTCATACCCGAAGTCAATCCGCAGGCCATCGCCCAACACAAAGGCATCATTGCCAGCCCCAATTGCAGTACAACGCAGATGGTTGTCGCCATCAAGCCTCTGTACGACGCGGTGGGCATCAAACGAGTTATCGTTAGCACGTATCAAGCTGTCAGCGGTGCCGGCTTGGCTGCGCAATCTGAATTGGTCGACGCAACCATCGCTCACTTGAACAATAAGCCTTTTACGCCCACGATGTTTGCGCATCCGATTGCTTTTAACTTGATCCCGCAAATTGGATCGCCAAAGCACGAAGGGTACACTTCGGAAGAGATGAAGATGGTTTACGAAACGCATAAAATCATGGGCGATGAGTCGATCGCAATCCATGCAACCTGTGTTCGCGTACCCGTTTTGATCGGCCATAGCGAAACGATATACGTCGAGACCAAGGATCCGATTTCCGTTGAGGAAGCTATGAAGCTCTTTCGTTCCGCTCCGGGCATTACCTTGGTAGATGATTTAGCAGCCAAGAAATATCCGATGCCAATGGACTGCGCGGGTAAGGACGATGTTTTTGTCGGGCGAATTCGCAAGGATTTGCATAACCCTCGCGGTATTTCGTTCTGGTGTGTAAGCGACAATCTGCGAAAAGGAGCTGCTACGAACGCGGTCCAAATCGCAGAACACTTGGCTCGCGTCTAAGTCAAATTTGAATTGGCTTGACGATATGTTGAGCCAAGTTGGGAAATAGAAATTGTCCAAACCCCGAACTTTTCTAGCAACGGTTGCTTACGATGGAACCGCGTACGGTGGCTGGCAATTTCAAGCCAATGCGATTTCTGTTCAACAAAAGTTCGAAGAAGCTTTATCAAAAGTAGACGGCATTCGTGTTCCAGCCGTGGGAAGTGGCAGGACCGACTCGGGCGTGCATGCTGAAGGGCAATGTGTGAGCTTTACGCTCCTCAATTGGCGGCCCGAAGCAGATAGGCTGGTTCCCTCCATCAATCGACATCTCCCTCGCGATATTTCTGTACTAAGCTGTCGTGAGACGCTGGTAACGTTTCATGCGCAACGACACGCGCTTGCGAAACGATACGTTTATCGAATACGAGTTGCGAAATCACCCGACCCGTTTCGTGGGCTTTACCATTGGCGCGTGGTCTGGCCGCTCGACCTTGACGCGATGCGACAAGCGTCGCGTTATTTGATGGGTGAACACGATTTTGCCAGTTTCCAATCGAATGGTTCGCCCAGGAAATCGACGGTGCGAACAATCAAGGATTTTGATTTTAGTTCAGCGGACGAATTAGCTGGTCAGGATCTGTCAATCATCATCGAAGCGAACGGCTTTCTATATAATATGGTTCGAAATATTGTAGGAACCATCATCGAAATCGGGCGAGGAAAGCAACCCGCCGAATGGATGGAACGGGTTTTGTTGGCTCACGATAGAACGGCAGCGGGTGACACAGCGCCTCCTCACGGATTGTGTTTACTGCATGTTTCCTACGACGACCACTGGTTCCTCGATCAATTTTCAACTTGCCAACCAGCACTTACCGTTTCCCAGTAATTTACCAATACAAACTTTCGAAAGGTCACTTCATGCGAGTCGCGCACATTATCACTCGCATGATAGTCGGCGGCGCTCAGGAGAACACCCTCTACAATTGTCTCGACTTGATAAGGCAATATGGCGATGACGTCGTCTTGATAACGGGCCCGACACTGGGCCCCGAAGGTCGATTGCTGGAGCAGGGAAGGGCGGAGGGTTTGCCAGTCCACTTAGTCGATTCACTCCGACGCTCGATCCACCCCCTGAACGATCTGGCCGCCTATCGTGAGTTGACCCGATTCCTCCGTACTTTCAAACCGGACGTGGTTCATACGCATAGCGCTAAAGGTGGAATGCTAGGGAGAGCGGCTGCTTCGGCAGTTCGAGTTCCTGCAATCATCCATTCCGTGCACGGCGCGCCGTTTCATCCCTATCAGAACGTATTGAGCCGATCATTCTTTAGAAACTGCGAACGTTGGGCTGCGGGCAAGTGCCATCGGATAATCTCCGTTGCGGACGCAATGACGGAATTGATGGTGAGTAACGGGGTGGCGCACAAAGAGAAATTCACGACTGTCTACAGCGGGATGGAAATCGAGCCGTTTCTCAAATCCAACGACCACCGGAACGCGATGCGGCATGAGCTGGGATTTAAGGAGGACGATGTTGTCGTCGGGAAAATCGCTCGTCTGTTTCATCTGAAAGGTCATGAATACATCATTCAAGCCGCTCGCGATATTGTGTCCCGCGCGCCCAAGGTTCGGTTTCTATGGGTCGGCGATGGTATTCTTCGGAATAAAATGGAAGCGCAAATTCGGCAAATGGGACTCGAAGACCGATTCGTGTTTGCAGGACTGGTGCCGCCCGAAGAAATTCCGAAATATTTTGGCGCGATGGATATCCTTTTACATACGAGTCTGCGTGAAGGACTTGCACGCGCGTTGCCACAAGGTTTGTTGGCTGGTAAACCAGTGATCAGTTACGACGTCGACGGGGCTCGCGAAGTCGTGCTTAATGATCGAACGGGTTATTTGCTTCCGCCCAAGTCGACACGAGAGCTAGCAGATTCCATCGTGAAACTGGCGATGGACGCGACCTTGCGACACAAAATGGGTGAGCTTGGCAGAAGCCTTTTTACCGAGCAGTTTCGACATGAGGTCATGACGGCACGAATTCGCGAAATCTACTGCGAAGTGTTAGCAAACAACTTACTGTCGCGTTCAGTTCCGTAAATTCCACTTGGCGGTCGCTTGCCCAAATCGTTTCGCAAACCTCTGGAATCCACGTGGGGCAGGGCAGGACGACCGGTTGCCATAGATGCAGTGTTTCAAATCCTGTCTATAATTAGACTTGTAATTCAGATACAGATTTTGCGACCGACGTAATGAAACGAAATCGTGATTGAAAGCAACTTATGACAAAGATTCGGGACTTTCTCGGCCCCTATCGACTTGCGAGGCTCATCCGGATTGGAAACTCCTGCCAAGTCTGGGAAGCCATTCATGCAACGGACCAAACCCGGTTTGCAATCAAGGTACTGCGTCCCGACATGCGTCACAACAAAGAAGAAGTTGGGTACCTCAAGCATGAGTTTGAAGTTGCAGCCGCTTTGACGCACAGAAACTTGATCAAGATACTCGACTTTGTGGTGGACGATAAATCGCCATTTCTCGTTCTTGAGCTGTTCAGCGAACTCAATATGAAGCAAGCGTTGCGGCGCGGCCCTGATTCACTGGCCTATATGCTGGACAAAATTATCGAGCAATCGGTCGAGGCACTCTACTACATGCACAGCAAAGGTTTTGTGCACTGCGACATTAAGCCTGATAACTTCCTGGTTAGCCGAGACGGGGAAGTGAAGCTCATTGACTTTACGATCTCTCAGAAAATCAAAACTGGCTTTTCAAAGTTTTTCCGTTCCCGATCCAAAACGCAGGGGACTCGAAGCTATATGTCACCGGAACAAATCCGCGGCCAGGTTTTGGAGCCCCGTTCGGATATTTATAGTTTGGGCTGCGTGATGTTTGAATTGGTGACTGGCAAACCACCATTTAGTGGTGAAAGTCCTAATGATTTGCTCAATAAACACATCTCGGCTTCCATTCCATCTCCGTTGGTTTATAACGACAATGTCACTCCGGAATATGCAAACCTGGTAAAGCAAATGATGGCGAAAAAAGCGGAGCAGCGGCCGGAGTCGATGTGGGACATTTTGAAGACGCTTCGAGGAACAAAGATCTTCAAGAAGCCTCCTCGCATTCCCGACAGATCCATATTTGATGACTTCCAGTCCGGTGGTCGCCTCGAAGCTCCAACGTGATTTATCAGGCCAACTGCAAAAATAGATGCGTTGGTACGATCAAACAATTCATTCCAATTACCGTTTTTTTTTCAGTGAAGAACAATGGACAACTCTGCCCCTGGACTTGAATTCGAAGTTCCCATTCTACAGATCGAAGCAAAACTGCGAATTTTAGAGCAATCTCCTGATCGAACAGAAGAGACGAACGATCAGATTCGGCAGCTTCGTCGTCAATGGACAGAAGTAACACGGGAAGTTTACAGCAAACTCACGCCGTGGCAGATCGTACAAATAGCGCGTCATCGCGATCGACCTTATACGCGCGACTATCTTCAACTGGCTTTTGACGAGCACGTCGAACTGCATGGCGATAAATTCTTTGGCGATGATCGAGCCATGTTTACCGGCTTTGCAAAGTTGGATAGACGTAAGGTCATGGTCGTAGGACATCAAAAGGGACGTACTTACAAGGAAAGAGCCGCATGTAATTTTGGTTGCGCTCACCCCGAAGGTTATCGAAAAGCTATGAGCAAAATGAAGCTGGCCGAGAAATATGGCTTGCCAATCATTTGCTTCATCGACACGCCGGGAGCTTATCCCGGTATTGGGGCAGAGGAACGTGGCCAAGCTCAAGTCATCGCGGAAAGCATGTTTTTGATGAGCCAATTGCGAACTCCGATCATATGTATCGTGATTGGCGAGGGCGGTTCCGGAGGAGCTCTCGGGATCGGCGTGGGCGATCGCGTTGCCATGCTGCAGTATTCGTATTACTCCGTGATCAGCCCAGAAGGTTGCGCGGGTATTTTGTGGAAGAGTCACCAGCACGCTCCTCGCGCGGCCGACACATTGCGATTTACCTCGAAAGACCTTGCGCAGCTAAAAATCATCGACGACATCATTGAAGAGCCTTTGGGCGGGGCTCACCGCGATCACCATCAAATGTCGCAGCGACTCAAGTCGTTCTTAGTTCGCACGCTTGACCAACTCCGCCGTCAATCGGGTGAATCGCTAGTTCAGAACCGATATGAAAAGTTCAGGCAAATGGGCGTCTATCTAGAGCGACTTGAAAACGGCGACACGCGAACGATAGGCTCGCCCATTTCCCTTTAGCCAAGCCCCGAATGCGCCCATTTTATTGCCGACCAAAATTTGTTTTGGTTTAGTTGCTACGTCCGACTCCGGCGGCTTAAGAGTAGCTCTGCAAACGAACGTGACTTTAGCTCCTGGACTGCTAGTTTGGGTTTGTTACCTAGTGAACATCGACAGAAATAACTTTTGACGCTGGCTTTGGAGTGGAGAATAACGAACGCGTGCGTTCTCTGAGCAATTGAGGACAATGCCGATTCTTGTCGTTGATCGCGGGTGCTTCGTACTACAAAAAGCGTGAATTGAGAGTATTTTGGTTCTCGTACAGAGTTGCTGGAGGTAGTCGTGCTCGAATACTGGTACGGATCGACCGAGTACGAGTAGGAGTACCGTTTTACTGAGTACGAGTACGAATTAGATACGATCGATACCGGCGAATTACGCGAACTCTCCCATTCCTCTTCATTTTTCAACCCATAGAATGAACCTGGACACAGCACAAGTTTGACGGGGAACGTTGTGAAGATGCCTGGGTCAACGGCCCTCAACTTTTTTCGCGAGTGGTCGTACGAGTGGTCGTCGGGTGTTTTGAGCTAATCGATCAGAACATCCGTTATGTCTTTATGCATCGGATATCTACACGTGTAATAGTCCTGCTCCATCGAATTTGGGGAAATGACCGCAACGATCGTCCGCTCGGGCTTCAGTGAGCTCGACGACCTTGAACGCGGAAGAAGAGGCTAAGGCAATAAGCACTCAAGTTCCCTTGATCCGTCTAACCAGCAGGATTGAAAATGGTAAGCTGTTCGATTCCGGCGCTTCAATCGCTGTTGCTGGGAGATCGGTGACTAAACCAAACAATCGCTAGCTTCAAAAATAGCTTTCCAGCCGAAAAGCCGGAAACGGAGCCTGCCAGAATTTTCGTCTTAATCGTCGGCATCGTAGCTTACTTGCCTGTTCGTTTATGACTTGTCGCGACTATCAGGTGCCGGGACTGCATCAGTTTTCATGTAGCCGCAATCTCCCGATCTTGGATCGATCCATTTTAAAGCGACGCATCGAACGCGGGATGACTCGGATGTCACGAACCCGTCGTCCAACGCGTTATACGAGCAGCTAGGAAGTGCATGCCAACGGCGATCGATCAAAAACCAGGGCCGTTAATCCGGACGCAGAACGTCCGATAATGTTTATTATGTTCGGTTATGGGCCTAGATTCCCTTTGTTTTTCAATATATCGGGGGTTCGCTGCCCTCTGCTTGGATAACCACATTCGTCCAGCAAGTCGCTCTGAATCGTGCAGCTGGTTTGCGGCTGGTGCGCCGCCGCATGCCTGTTCTAAGATAGGACTATTGAGGCCGCCGAAACGTGTTGGGCTGGGAGATGCGCGGCGGCTGAGCCGGCAGCGAACTGGGATCGGACGGAACCGTGTTAGGAAATGTTCCACCGGAAGTTGCTGGCCAATCGTATTGTCCGGCGCCCATTCCGCCCGCATTCGGCAAAATCGAATTTTGCGATGGTAGCGATTGCGTGTTCGGCAATACTCCGGTCTGGCCCGATGTCAGCCAATTCGATAGTCCGGGTTGTTCCGTCTGTGTCGGCACTTGAGGCACCGCAATCCCATTGGCTTGCCAGTTGTAAACTTGGCCGGAATTGCCGACTGCAACGGCCGAGTCCGAATTGACGTTCGGAGCCGTTGGGTTGGCTCGGCGAGCTTGTAATTGTTGTTCTAATCGTGCAAGCAATGGTCCGACGATTTGGTCGACTTCTGCGGGTAACAATCCATCTGCGTTCGCTAGGATTTTGCTGATATAGTAGCCGCTCCGGGACTGACAGATGGCTTGCTGTTTGTTCGCGTCGAGAAGTGTCATTGCGAACATGGTAATGATCACGCAAAGCAGGACGCCTTTTCCAAATCCGAAAAGTCCTCCAAGATGGCGATCGAATTCTTTTAGCCGAACCTTGTCGATCGTACCGCTTACAAGTCGAAAAACGATCCAGATGGCGAACGACACTCCAGCATAAGCCAGCAACATCCCGAGGAAGATGTTCCAGGGATACTGAGCATCAATTCGGCTAGCTATGTCATTCCGGTAGTTATAAGCAACGAAATAACTAACAACGATGGAGGCCAGCGAAGCGACTTGCCAAGCAAATCCTTTAATCACTCCAAAGATCGTTGCCGAAGCTAACACCACCAGCATCAGCATGTCATAAATTGCCATCCGACTGACTCCATTCAAGGCAACGAATTATCTTCGGTCCATAACCAATTAGTATTCGGTTATTTTACTACCCGAACCGTATCTCAAGTTTTTGCTATCACAAAAGTTCATTGCAAAGCGAATTCACTGCTCGCAACTTTTTACAGATCGCATCGCGGTCGTCGATTTGATCGAGATTCCTATTCGGAACTATACGGTAATCAGCTTCGTTTGACGAATAGCAGTTTGGTCTCTTTAGCCTCTACTTTCAGCGTTAAACCTACTCGCAAAACATGTCGTATCCGTTCGGCATTTCTTTGCTAGCAATTCAGGCGAGAAGAAAGGGGAGTGAAAGGCAGGGGGTTGCGAAGAATCCCTTTCGGACAAGAACCTCTTATTATCGCTATTGGCTTGGATTGCGATTACCGACTAGCATGCGAACCGATATTTACCGCCCCGCCCGTTCGGCAAAGAAACAATGCTAGCTTTCTTGAAAAAAGGTAACTTGCCGTGGCTGACTTTCG
>JANMNK010000718.1:0-7798 GCA_031373875.1 Pirellulaceae bacterium
GCCGTCGCCGCCAGTCAGTTTGTCGTTGCCAGCGCCGCCGAAAATTGAGGCTGGCGTCAAAACATCTTCAAGCTCGATATGATCGTTGCCGTTGTAGCCGACAGCGAAGATGCGATCCACCGCGGCTGTGAATTCCCATTCTTCGTTGCCGATTTCCACTTCATAGGTCGAGCCAGCTTGCTCAATCTCGATGTGGTCGTTCTTCGAAGTGCCGAGCACCTCCAAGGCCGGGCCATTGGTTGCGGCGTCGAAACCGATTCCGGCCGTGGCGCCGACGTGCATCACCAACAGTTGGCCCGGTTCGACCAACTCCGGCTGGGAGGCGGTGATGTTCAAGTGTGCCTGAACGTTCAACATGTAATACCCTTCGCCCAGGATGTCCGAGAGATCGATGATCCCCGAGGATTCCTCATCCTGGGTTCCCTGGCTTCCAGGAAGCGCTGGATCCAGGTCTTTCAACGACTGGACTCCCGGTGTCCCACTGTCTGTATCGAGGAAGAAATCGGATTCGTGCCGGGCTAGTTCGAGCGTGGCACCCGAGGCGATGTCGTAGATCCATACCTTGCCGAGGTGCGTCTGGTTACCGACGTCTTCCTGCAAGAGGACGCGCCCCATGTCGTCCACCGTGATGTTGTCGAACATCTCGCCGGTCCCGAACGCCGTATTCGAGCCGACTCCACCGCCGTTGATTAGAATCGAGATCGTGCCACCAGCGTTAGGGTTGGTGATGTCGTCGAACCGTAGCCGCCACAACTTGCTGAAGCCCGAGGCACCGAACTGGTCGGTGGTGACGAAATAGAAGTCGTTCGGGTTATTCGGGTCGAAGGCCCCATCCTCGACGCGGCGGAATTGCGTGATCGTATTCGCGATCGATTCGGTTTGCAGTGGACCGGCTGTCGTGACATTCGTCTGATCCGTCACGGGGAACAACTCGAAGCGTTCACCCGAGGTGACCGTGCTCTCATTGGCATCATAGCCGCTCATCAGGGTGCCGACGCGAATGCCATTGAGGACACCCGTGCGGAGACCGGCCCTGTCGATATCCAGCCCGGTGGTCTGCTTCTGTCCGACCCACACGTATACTTCGGAAGGCGTCGGGTTCCCCTCGCTGGAAAAGTTACGGCTGGAGTCGTCCAGTCCCATGACAATCGTTTTGTCCTGAGCGAATGGGCTAGCAACGTGGTTTTCCCATGCGTACTTGCCCGTCCAGGGCAGCTCCCAGCTCGTGCCGGAGGCCGGTCCCGTGATTACATGTGCAAATGCACGACCGTTTGTGGTTTCCTCGCCGTTCATGAAGATGCGGGCGGTTGTGCCCTTGCCACTCGCGGCATTATAGAACGCCGTCTCGTCGGGCAAGTCGGCCGAGCAGAGTCGGTTCAGGTAGCTCAGCGCGCCGGTCCCTACGACGAATTGGTTGTAGGTGGGACTCATGGGGTTCGAGTCCCACAAGTAAAGCGTCTTGATCAGATCGTCCCCTTCCAAAACCTCCAGCGAGTCCTTGTCGATCACCCAGCGTGATACGAATGAGCCCTTGCCATTCACATCGGCACCGTGGTGGTCGCGAGGCACACCGACCGCATTGCCGAGTTCGTGGTTCATCAGCACGGTGAAGGTACCGTCATTATTGTCGAACGCGCCCATGCCGTCGGGAATTCCAACCATGCGATAGTTCGGCAATGTAGCTCCGTTTGCTGCGTAGTTATCACTGACCGTATCGCCGACTGTTATTATGGGCGAGATTTGTACATTCGGTGCACTCGCTTCAACATACGCGGGGGCCAATGTTTGGAACCCGCTAAACACCTCACGTCGCTCAAGTGTTTCGAGTCGAAGTCCGCGGCGGTGAGCGTTATAGCGTCGAACCTTTGAACCAAGGGGCAATTTACGAACCATTGATGAGAACTCCTACGAATAAAGTGCCTGACCGAACGAACACATGTCGCATCGGTATCCAATTGCGTGCAGAGTCTCGCAGGATAATGTGAGCTAACTGTGTGCATACAGTTAAAAATTGATGAAGGTTGCCGCAACCACGACGCGCTGAAACACAGAACTTGCCAACACGAATTCCGATTGATACACTGCTTCTCCGTTGAGCCGTCGAAACCCAATTGGCGTTTGCAAGCCACTTGCATCGATTGCTCGTACCGCTCCGTCAGCTCAGTTCATCGCTCAATCAATACGTCGGGGATCAACAACCTACTCAAGGGCAACAACCCAACTCCCCCGACGCATAGATTGCAATAGGTTAGGCCGCGGGACCAGTAATTCGAAACACCATGAATAGTTCCCTTGCACAGAAATTGTCCTCGCAAATACCGGGGATCTGCCTTTATGGCTTTGCTCCGCCCAAACTGGCAACGCCGCCGGAACAGCTGAAAGCAATTGTTGCCCAACATTTGGCGCGGCTTGAGGCCCTGCACGCTGATGGTCTTATTGTTTATGACATTCAGGACGAAGCGGAGCGAATCTCGGTGCCGCGGCCGTTCCCCTTTTTGCCCACCCTCGATCCGACCGTTTTCGCTTATGAACACCTTGCGTGTCTTGTTGTTCCGAAAATCGTCTATCGATGCGTAAACCGGGATACGCCCGATGGATTTGTGCGATGGCTCGAAATGGTGAACACCTCCGCCACACCACGGATATCAGTACTTGTCGGCGCACCTAGCCGAAGTTCAAACGCCGGACTAACTTTGACAGACGCATACCTGCTGGCGCGCCAGTATGCTCCCAGTCTTCTTCTCGGTGGCATCGCTATTGCCGAGCGACATGCTCGAAGTCTCGACGAGCACGAGCGAATTCTTGCCAAGACAGAAAACGGTTGTCGGTTCTTCGTCACACAAGCCGTTTATGATGTGACGTCCACTAAATCACTCCTGTCCGACTACGCTCTTGCAGTTCGCGAGAAGGGCGGAGTGACACTGCCGATCATTCTCACGTTCTCTCCTTGCGGTTCTTTGAAAACGCTTTCTTTCATGAAGTGGCTCGGTGTTACTTTTCCACGGTGGCTGGAAAATGAGCTCCGTTTTGCCAAGGATCCCCTGTTGAAATCGCTGGAACTATGCGAACGTATCTTTGCCGAGGTTTGGGACTACGCCCGCGACAAGGGTATTCCGCTTGGCGTAAACGTTGAAAGTATCTCCATTCGCAAGACGGAGATTGAGGCGTCAGTGGAACTGCTTCAACGACTGCGCCGACGGATCGAAAGATCGGAATGATGGCCTGTCTGCAAACGCCGAGTAACCAAAAAATGCACCCGAGTTGCCGATCGGGCGTTTCCTGAAATCAAAGTCTCTTGGCGGCAACCGGTTGATTTTGGACGTTGAACTAAGCCGACTGCGCTTGTTTTCGGGAGGGGCTTTGGAATGTGGGCGCGCGCTAGCGACGACATGTTTGAGTCGCTTGGCGATACGTTGTGTTGATTGTCGGCGATGGGAGCGCTGAGCCGATTTTAGATGCAGTAGCTGGAAAATCTTTTTAAGCTTCACTCGCATTCTGCTTGCGCCAAGTCCTCTCCTGAGCCACGCGTGAGTCGTACCACCTGATGTTGGGTCGGCTTCAATTACTCAACTTGTCCGAGGAGACTTGATCCATTACCCCTTATGATCGGCGTCTCAATCCGGTCATCAATCGCATGGCCAGGACATGCAGATTCACAACGTGGCCGCCAGTACCATCGCCATGCCGGAAAGTCAGCCCACACAAGCGTTTCCAATGTCAAAACCAGCGCCCGCCCACAGACTCGGATTCGCAAAAACTTGCCAACTCGCATTCGGATTGATAAGCTAACTGTCCGGTGAGCCGTCGAAGCACAATTGACGTTCGCAAGCCACTTGCATCGATCGATCAATCCGCTGCGTCGGCTCAGTTCAACGCCCAATCTATACGTCGGGGATCAATAAAATACGCAGGGGCAACAACCCCACTCCTCGGACGCATAGATTGCAATACGTTCTTCGAGGAAGTCAGGATCCGAGAAGCTTCGAGAGCTCAGTTCGAATGTCAGCCATCTCTAATTTGGAAACGACGCCAATATTCTCTTTGAGCCTTCCACGATCAATTGCCCGCAATTGAAACACAAGAGCGACAGAGTCGGTTGTCAAGCCGGACGTCGTGTCAGCTTTTATTCGCGCCGTGCCTGGGAATCGGAGAGCTGCGATGGCGCTGCTCAATGGAATCACGAGGACCGTCGGGAGGCTTCCAGCAAATTCGTCGTTTTGGATTACGATCGCGGGCCTTCGTCCTGCTTGTTCACGTCCGCCCGTATCTGGAAGATCAACCCAACGAATTTCGCCAATCGTCATCGTTCGTTTGCCTCAAGCGACTCAATCCATTTCCATGATTCATCGCTTGCTCTGTCCCAGGCTTCGATTTCTGACTTCAGTTCTGCTGGAACATCACCAGGGTCCATCCGAATTTCGACGTGGCTTCCTTCGGGCAACGGTTGCTTCGATTGTGGCACAACAACGCCATTGCGGACAATGCCTGGGATTCCTACTTGTTGATTCACCTTGACGACCTCCAAATGAAACGATTATCGACGACAAAATCATTGTACTCGAATCACACTACGGTGGTATAATCGACGAACATCTTTAGGGCCCCTTGGCGTCAAGAGTACGTAGGCGTAGCTGGGGCAGACGTTGGCAGGATTTTTTTCGGGGTTCTTTTCTTATCGTGATGCCAGCTATTGGACGCTGTTTGGTGCAGCGGGGTGGATGACGATGGGTGCAAGAATCATCGGAAATCTAGGCTTTGGTGGTTGTGTTGAGCAACTCGGTCTGCGATCGATCCGATCCGAAAGTGCGTTGGACCAAAAAAAGAAGGCTCATACGGTGTTTCGGGGAGGTCAAGTGAGCAGTCGCTCAACCAAGGATTGAAGTAGTGCTTTTCCACGTTTTCGGGTGTTGTGCACGAACTGAAAAAAGGCGAGGTAGTTCGGAAGTTTTTCTTGCGAGATACCGCGATGGGGCCGGAGCCAAGATCGCAGTAGCGACCAAAACCCTTCCATCTTGTTAACGTGAACTTCGCAAAAACCATCGCCATCATCGTCTCGCGCGTATTCCTTGTTGCCATGGTTCACAGTGTGGTGTTCGAAGCCCCACTGAGCCACACGAGCGTAGATGTCGTAATCGTCGGTATAGTCGACTGTGCCGATAGCTATTGTGGCTCGCATGATTGGTTCGATCGTTACTTGCTGGACGTTTGCCAGCATTCGAATAACCACTTCGCCCGAACGCTTAATCATCCCAAAGATGGGAGGCTTCTCTTTCTCCACTGTGCCACGACCTCGATCACCTTTCAAACGCCTTCGACGCCCTTCTCGTCCTTTTTTTTGACCGCCTCGGGAATACCCTTATGTCCTGCCACAATATAGACTTCGTCGCATTCCACCTCGCCCGAAAGCACGACTTCAGGCTCCTTGGCGAGAATTCCATTTCGAAGTTGAGTCGCCATGTCATGCGCACTGTCTGCATCCAAACCAAGCTCCTGGCCAATCTGCGCGTTGGACAGATTGAGCCCCATGAAGTAGAGGCAAACTATCCATACGCGAAGAGGTTGGTGGTGCCCTGCAAAAATGGTTCCCGTGAGATCATCGAATTCTCGTTCACAGTCGCCGCACTGATAACGCTGTCTATCCCTTTGCGTTTCATCAAAACCGCGTTTAGCAACGTGGCTGGAACCGCATTTAGGGCACCGGACGCCATCGTGCCAACGCATCTTACGAACCTCTTCAAAGCACTTCCGATCATCCATCAAAAGCAAAAGCGTGAGAGCCATCCTTGGCAACCGATCGTAGTAAACGTGATAGATACCCCAAAACCATGAGGTCACCCAAGCGTGCTACAATACCACGAAAGCCAACACCAAAACAGGACCTCCCTGGATTGCAGTATGAGCCATTTTGTTTTCGAGTCCTTGTTGATTTCGTTCGCTGTGATAGTGTACGAGAAGTTGTTGGAATGCATTACGCAACGACGCTTCTTTGAGTCGTGACGTCCATGCGATGATTACGACTGAATTATGCGGCGTACTCGGGATTGGAGGTTGGTCACGAAGTGGAATGCTACCAGATACCGATCGTATTCAGACTGTTCTATTTCCGTCAAAGTGCCAGCGTTCGCTTTGCCCGCAAGATCATCGACACGACGCTGCATCGCATCGTCCGCCTGGAGCGCGACGATTTTTCTGGCGGCGTCTGGCGTGAGGCATTCCGCGAACGGTTCGATGATTCGGTCCAAGATTGTGGTGTTCATGTAGACATTATGCCACACAGGAGACCAAGCAACGAAAAAGCATTTTATGACCAGAATCGAATTGCTTTATTCACTTAGTTGGTCCCTAATTGAGTGACCCACTAATTGACCCACTAATGCGCAAAATCTGCATTAGGTTGGAGATTCCTCCAAGCTTCATCCAATCAAAGACCCTGGAAAAACGATGGTTTTTGAAGCATGGTTAAAGCTCCGTTGTACCATTTGTGGTCTACGGAACCGAAGGTTACATGTTCGAATCATGTCGGGTGTATTTTAGGATTTAGTAGGCGCTTCGTAGGCAAAACGATACCTAACCGCCGTGGTTAGAGCGCACTTTCTCAAAAGGCAAATCCGGGAACTTTCCCGGATGCATTTTGGAGGCGTTTTACCATGCGGATTCCGTCGTATCGAAAGCATTCTTCTGGCCGGGCTCGGGTCACCATTAATGGGCGTGACTATCTCCTCGGCGAATTTGGCTCGAAAGAAAGTAAGACCGAATACAATCGGTTAATTTCTGAGTTCATTTCCTCCAATCGGTCATCCACATTTGGCGTCGAGGCCGAATCTATTACGATTCGTGACGTTTTGGCTGGCTATCTAAAGCACGCACAAAAATACTATCGAGCCGGAACCGAGCTTGAAAATATTAAACTGGCAATGAGACCAGTGCGCGAACTCTACGCTGACCATCCAGCAGCATCTTTTGGTCCTGTTCAATTTAAAGCAGTGCGCACAAACTGGCTAAATAATGGCGACAGGTCGAGACAATACATTAACGCACAAATGAAACGTCTCATTCGGATTATCAAATGGGCCGTTGGCGAAGGAATGATTCCATCGTCGGTCCACCAGACGCTAAAATGCGTTGCGCCGTTATTGCGTGGTCGCACAGAGGCCAGGGAAGCAGATCCGATTCTGCCAGTTGACTCTTCGGCAGTAGAAATGACTTTACCATTCCTTTCTCCGGTTGTTGCAGACATGGTGCGATTCCAGCAAGCAACCGGGTGTCGACCTGGAGAGGTCTGTTCGATTACGCCTGCAATGGTAGATCGATCAAATGACGTTTGGGAGGTAAACCTCGACAAACACAAGACTGCGTGGCGAGGCAAGAAACGTGTAGTCTATTGCGGACCAAAGGCCAAACAAATATTAGCAAAGTATTTATTGCGTGAACAAAATGCAGCATGCTTTTCGCCTAGGGAAGCTGATGAAAAGCGACGCCAACTTCGGGTAAGGATCACACCCCTGAATTGCGGAAATCGCCCTGGTTATTCGCCCCGCACTCGTGCTGGCAAGAAACAATCCAGTCGGATTGGATCGCAGTACTCCGCCAGCGCCTACGCTCGTGCCATCAAATACGCGTGCGACCGAGCGTCTCCCACGCCAGAAGGACTCGACGAAAATCAGGTTAAGGCATGGCGCAAAGCTCATCGCTGGGCTCCCAATCGGATTCGTCACAGCGTTGCAACTGAGGTTAGAAAGCGGTTTGGCCTCGAGGCGGCTTCAGTAATTCTCGGTCATTCGGAAGTTGCGGTAACACA
>JANMNK010000720.1:0-2582 GCA_031373875.1 Pirellulaceae bacterium
TGATTATCGCGCCAATCGCTTTGGTGAGTTTGCTGATCGTTCTCATCGTCCGGCGACGTTCCACTCAAGAAAAATTCCTTTGGGCTCTGAGCTTTGCCAACGACCAGGGGATTGAAGTCTCGCAAGTTGCAAGACTCGTTGTGTCGCACGTGGGAAAAAGCGGCACGCAACTCAACCATTTGGCGACGTTACTGGAGCAAGGGGTTCCCATGCTTGAGTCGCTCAAAAAAGTCAACATCCGCTTGTCTCCAGCAGTTCAGCTCTCGATTGCGAGTTCCAGTTTAGGAGCGAAAGATTCGGGTACGCTTCGAACTACAATCGAAGCGGAAGAACGATATAGACAGGTGGTGAGAAACTCGACGGAGTCAGCCATATACTTGCTTGGAACTTCTTTGTTCACTTTTGGAATGGCAGTGTTCTTGCAAATTCAAGTTTATCCCGTTTTTCGCGAATTGACGGAATACAATAGATCAGTGAGTACTACGATCGACCGAGTTGTGAGATTGGAAAGTGCTTTCTATCTCGATGGAGTAATGGGACTAATTATCTTTTTACTTTTACTTGCAGTGCTTGCTTCGCTAGTCTTCATTTACATGGATATACTTCCAGGCAATTTGTGGCCAATTTCGAAGACGCATGTGCGGTTCAATCGCGCGACTGTTTTAGCAACCATCAGCCGAGGACTCCAAAATGGCCAGAACCCAACAACCATCGCACAGCTTATCAACCAATCTCATCCTTACGAGCAGTATCGAAATGAGGCCGCGCGGTTGAATGAAGATTTGCTAAGAGGAGAGTCTCTTGAGAAATCCCTTTTTGCAGAAGGCATGATTAGCAACGACGACCAACAACGATTGTTTTTGGCTCGAGGTACGGATCGACTAGCAGAGGAGATCGGCTGGATTTCACAACAAGACTTGCTTCGCGCCGAGATGGGCTGGCGCGTTATTTCATCTTGGTTGCTTCCCCTCGGCCTGATCTTTATCGGGCTCGGCGTGTCGATTTTGGCGTGGACGGTAATCGAAAGCCTGAACGAATTAATACGAATGTTGATGTGATAAGCGAACTGACGCATGAAAATTGAATCCACGAAAACCCGTTGTTTGTTGAGTCCAATCCGTCAACCGGAGAGGATCGATTTCCCTTGGAATTCGAATCGCAATCGCTTAAAGCGCCGAGCGTTTGTGTTGGTCGAGGCAGTTGTCTCGATTGCGATTTTAGCAATCGCAATTGCCGCCTTTGCACAATATGCGATGATCGCCAAGCGTTATCAGTCCGCATACCATCGCCGATTGGTCGCCATGCGAGAACTACAAAACACCGCTCAGGCGATTCGATTCATGCCCGTTGAGCAACTCGAATCCATGCCCCAGACTTGGCCACTTCCCCCATCGATAGCGGAGCAATTCAACGAGGCGAAACTGACTGTCGAGCGAGGGTCTGGTCAAGACGAGCGACTGCGCCAGATTCGTTTTGATCTTCGGTTTACTTGGCTTGAGGGACAGGTCAGCTCGGGTAAACCGATTCAATTGTCGATCTGGAGGTTTTCCCCCCGATGATTATTTGCGGTACGAAATGCCGAAGGACAGTTGACCGCGGCTTTACGCTTGTCGAGTTGATCGTGACGATTACTCTTTTGGGTTTGTTGATGGGTATTGCAACGCAATTGCTGGTCAGCGTACTTCAATCGGATGCTCGAATGAAAGTGAACTATGCGGAGCAGCACGCGTTGTCTCGACTTGAGCGGGTATTAAGAGAGGACGCTGTGGTCGCTACCGCCTGGACTGGGGTGGAGTCGCGATCGTTTGTGGCAAGCAATGGAGTTAGGATTCAATACTCGATCCGCGGTCCATGGGTTATCCGCGAATTGTCCCATAGCGGCGAGACACGCAATCGCGAACAGTTTCGTTTACCCCAGGGCGTCGCATTGGTGTGGCCCAAAGCAGCAGAACGTGGAGAGCTGATTACTTGGGAAGTGAAACCTGGGGCAGAGGGCGTTCTTAATGCGAACAATCAGTTAATTGCTTGGCGAGTCGTCACTGGCATTGGGCTGCCAGAATCATCTTGGACAGTCGAAGAGGTGAAACGATGATCGCGGTTCAAAAGCGAAACGGCATGGCTTTGCTCATTGTTCTTGTTGTACTCGCAATTCTGTCGACCGTCCTAGTCATGACCGCCAATCAAGCCGTCTTTGCAAAGCGAGCGATGATCCAACAATGGCGAAAAGCGCAGGTCGAACTCGTGTTTCTTGCCTCGCTCGAACGAACTACGCACCTTCTGTCACAAGATTCACTTTTTAAAGGCGAAAGCTGGCAGGTCGAACTACCCGAAGAAAACGCAAACCAATTCCTCGTGACTTCCGTGGTGTCCGAAAAAACGGATCAGCAAATAGTGGTTACACTGAGCATCGAAGCCGTCAATCACCAAGCCGGGATTCACGAAAGATCCTACGTCCTCAACAAAGCAAACGAGTGACTAAACAATTTTCAATGGTCGTGTGAAGCTGCCAACGCAGTCATCCTGTAGGGACAAAAAATGTTAGCGATACCAAGACGCGGACACGGTTTTACTTTGGTGGAATT
>JANMNK010000806.1:0-4330 GCA_031373875.1 Pirellulaceae bacterium
GTATGGAGTTATCGCCGCGATCCCAAGGATGTCGGCTTAAAGGAAGATTGGATAAATCAGGTTCCCGATCTCAATTGGTGGCGTGCCGAGGCCTCGCAAGGGATCGAGTCGGCTCACGTGAAAAACCAAGACGGGCAATGGGAGGAAGTGCAGACTGATCTGTATTTGCAGGCCCAGGGCATCGTCACCAACGACTATCAAAGCTACGTTGGTCACGGCTGGTACCGCACCGAGATTGAGCTAACACCGGAGCAAGTGTCCGGAAACGTGTCCCTAAAATTTCCAGGTGTCTTCAACGAATTTTGGCTTTACGTCAACGGTCAAGAAGTTTTCCATCGCCCATTCAAAGGCCTATGGTGGCTTGCCGACTACCGATTCGAAGCCGACGTCGATCTCACCAGCAAACTTCGATCCGGCCGCAACACAATCGTTATCCGCCACCACAACCCCCACCACTTCGGCGGCCTGTTCCGCAGAACATTCCTGTACCACCCTATCCCGAACAAGTAGTTAGTATTCGGCTCGCAGTGAGCTGTAGCGTCAAAGGGTAAGTTTGGGAGAAAGAAATCTCCATGTTGGATTTGCGCTTCAATGCAAAGACGGCCTGTCAACGCCTTACTTCAGAAAGCGTAAGGCTAAGAGAATTTTAAGAGTACAAAAGAGAAAATCGAATAGTCTGCGATGTCCTAAGCCCTAAGAACTTCTTAGGTTATGAACGCTCGACTGCTCACCTTTCTCTTTTATACTCTCTTTTTTCGATTGTAGGCCAAAAAAATCGGGGTGGCTGTGACTCGTTTGAACCGGCGATCACGTTGTATGTCGATTCGATGCTTCGTCCCGAAGCTCGGGTCAAACAATTCGCTGCCTGTTTACGCGTCGGAGGCTAACACAAAATATTGTCTGTTGACACGATTGGATTTGAACCAAGAAAAAAAATTTCCGACCGCCGATTTACAGGGTCGTTTACAGGGTCACATCGAAAATCCCTGGAAAATTACAGGGTCACGAAATCGATTTACAGGGCCATGGTTGCGGATTTACAGGGTCATCTTTGCAGATGGAAACTGCAGCCGACGACAGTAGCGTTAGACTTCCAAGTATCCAATCTCGGGTTGTCCAGTTTTTGCTGGTCCCCTCCTAAACTCGAGCTCTTTGCCTTGCGTTGGAACTCCCGGAGTATCCGGCTGGACAGGCAGAGTTTGCAGTTCAGGCAGGTCTGTGATAAACCGTGGAGTTACGGACATGCCATCGCTTACGAAATCGAGGTGGAGTTGCAATGGGGCGCCACCGCTGTCTTTTAGTAGTGAGTCTGTGTACCCGTTGGAACGGGCCTCGCGGACAATCTCTTGTCCTGGCTCCAATCTATACTTGAGGATGTTTTGTTTGGTTGATTTGACTCCTGGTTGATCGTTACCGTTCCGAACAATCCTATTCACAAGCGGTGGGCCATTCATCGGGACAAACGCCGTCACGGTCTCCGTCCACTCAACGGCCGTGCCGCCTGTATTCTTAACACGGATGGCAATGACGTACTCTTGCATATTGTTTTCCGGAGCGTCTATGCCGAAACGCGAGTAGACGCAGCGTGTCGCACTAGCCTCAACTGACAAAGACACGCGGTTTTTAGGCTGCACGATCGTTGTGTTCTTCGGCTCTGGAGACAGCGTCTTGGAACAGCTTGCTAGCAGACACATCAAAAGAACAACCCCGATGGGTGCCAATTTGTAATTCATCGAATTAGAAACCTTTTGTCAGTCAAAGTTTTCCGGACGATTCGGAGTAAGAAAGTTGCCAATAAGTCTAACGAAATTCTTATCCGTTCATTTAACTGTGGTGGGTGAAAATCGGAGAATTCATCACATACCATTCTCCTTTTCTCGTGCGATTTTCAAAGAGCCTGGATTTCTGATGACTTGAGGTTTTTTCGTAGACGTCGAAGGCTAAGACCAACCAAGTCGGTGCGGTTTTTGCGACTGACGCCGTTCCACAATGGCCACGCTTATTTCATTCGATGCGGGCCAGTCGGCAGCCGGCTACGCAATTCACTAAGAATTGCTCAGCAAAGCTATCTGTTCGTTAACGTGGATAATTTCGCGAAGGCGGCGGGCTCGAATATCGTGGAAAAAGCCGTCGTGATGTCGCTGAAATAGTTTATCACTTAGTTTTGAAACAAAGTCAATTTCTTTGCACGAAGCTCACGCAAGCCTCATTTTGCTTGAGTGAAATGCGTGGAAATTTCAGTTGGCAGCACGAAGAATACAAAGCAATTGGGATTGTCCCGTGTGTTGACCTTACGGCGTCCCCGCACTTCCCTGCCTGGCACTTCGCCTGATCCCTAAAAATTATTTTGGCTTTCATGGGAATAATACCTGGTTCAATCGTTCTGGTCTTGAAGAGACCGAGCGAGTTGGACGGTCGACAACTGTTGATTTTCATTTAATTTGGGAAAATAGGTGAGACTGTGAAGCGATTTACTACTGTTGGAGTTTTTGGATCGGTCATCTTTGGAGCCATCGGACTGTATTTTTTGGCAGGCCGAAATCCAGTCGAATTGCGAGGTTATGTCGAAGCATCAGGGGCAAAAACCATCGATGACATCAAAGACCAGATCCCAAATGAGATTCACGATCGCAAGCTCGACAGCGACTTGGCACAGGTCCGCCAAGAAGTCATTGATCGGCAAGTTCAATTGAATCTGTCAAAATCTTCGATAGCCTCGCTAAAAGAGCATGTCGCTCAACTCGAAAGACGGACCGCTAGCCGTGAACGTATCCTCGCGGAAGCATTTCCGATCCTTGATTTGGCAACCAAAGATAACAACTCCAAGGTTACCTTTGCAGGCCAAGAATTCTCGATCGATGAATTCAAGAAAGAAATCGATAATTTGCTGACCGAACAAGACCGTGAATCTCGGCAACTTGAAATAAAAAAGAGCGGACTGGATCGTATCGAACGGGGTGACCGCCCTGGAGTACGCAGGAGTTGACCAACGAGTTGCCGGTATCAGCGACAAAAAATGGACACCCGATCGCAAACTGAGACGGCTACGACGATTCTGTACGAAGGGTTACGATTTGAACTCCAAGGTCAATTGAATCCGCAACCGAGCGTTGCATCAAGCCGTGTTGCATCACTTCGGTTCTTGGCGAGGCGGGCTTAGAGCTGCCGGCATCAATTTGACCAACGTTTCGCGTCACAGGCCCACAAAACTTGAAGTCGAGACAATGATTCTCTGGTTAAGGGAACGTAAGGCAGCAGGCCAGACATTGGTTTGGAGAGAAATCTGCTTAGAAAATCGCAATTACGCAATAGCAATCCGACGCCGGTTCCGTGGTTGGCGAAAGGCTCTCGAAGCTGCCGGGGTTCGGGATGTCAGCTAGACAATTACTTCTCCGCGCTTTACTTTTCCGAGATTCCCAGTTGCCAAATTGTCTCACGGGTACTAGCAACTCAATTCATGAACTTGCGATTGCTTACGCCCAACCTTCAGGAATTCATTTTCAGCTGCTGCTATTCAGCAAGGGCAAGGAAATAATCAACCTGCGATCGTTACAATGGATCGCCCTTGAAACTGTTTGGTATAAATAGCGAAGACTATGGCGACTATCACACGAGGAACGTTGACGATGGCGGATGAGCCGTTGAGTGAAGATCAAATCAACAGGATTAAGTCTTCCATCGAGAAGCGAGCCAAAGAGCTAGCGGATGCGCACATGGATCTGCTAATCCAGGCAGGGCCAGTACTGCAAAGTGCCGACTTCCTAAAGAATGCAATCGATGAGATAGTTGCATGTGTACACGGCGATCAATTCGAACTGGCAGCCGATCTTGGCTACAAAGAACTCAGTTCCCATTTCATCTGGTTGCAACGTACTCTGGGAAGTTTGAAAGAGGCTGCGTTGCACTGCTCGGATGCGATCGCAGAAGTTGCTGGAGATTGTGGCCTGGCTCACGAACAAGTGAAGCCGTTGGTTGTCGAGTATTTCCAGAGCCTCCGTGAAACTCTGCTTACCGAAGAAGAACGAAGGAAACGCGTAGATGAGATGCTGGCTAATATCCGACACCCACAATAGGCATGAGCAGCTGCAAGTGCCGAGTAATTTGGATGTTGTCATTCATTGCGGTGACGAATCAGAAAGTGGAAACGAGTGGCTTAACGAGCCAGAGGCCAGAAAGTTCTTCAAATGGTACACTTCACTTGAGATCAAAACAAAGATCTACGTGCCGGGCAATCATTCGACAGCGGTGGAGCAGGGATTGATTAGGCCAGAGGAATATTCCGACATCAAGTTTCTAATTCATCGACAAGCCGAACTCGATGGGCTTATTA
>JANMNK010000819.1:0-2077 GCA_031373875.1 Pirellulaceae bacterium
ACCTTGATAAACATGCCCTTCCCCAGATGTTCCGTAGTGTGCATGGTAACGCTGCGTGTGCGTCAGTGTCACCCATCGCAAGAAGTTGCTCATGGCACCGTTCTCAACGGGCCTTAGCACAAAATGCCAGCGATTGCTCAACCATTGACCAGTTTCTGGGGCAGAGGTAACCTCCCAATCCTTCCGCAAGGACTTGCTCAAAAGCATCGAAATTCGCGTCTCTTTTAAAGATCGGACTTTTCGCGTTGCCACGGTTCAGTGCGTGTAAATGTAATTCGCTTCATCAACGCGTTTAGGTCTGGGCTTCAGAACATCGCAACATGTTTTATTTTCCGAATCAATGACTCTGACTCCTTTGTTTCCTCGATGATTTGCAATATGCGAAAGCAGCCTTTTTCAAATTGGCTGACTCACAACCAGTACGGACTGGACTTGTTGGTAGTAAAATGCTACCATTGTTTTATGAGGATAAAACCATGGGTCAGCCGGTTAAACTTTCAGACGAATTGGTCGATGATGCGCGGGCGGTCGTCCCGTTTTCGCAGCGAAGCATCGCTGGGCAGATCGAATTCTGGGCTGGACTAGGAAAATCGATCGAACCCCTGCTTCGTGGTGATCGGGCTCTTTCGCTGCAGATGGCAGGAGCAGAGCGGCCGTTATCGGTGCTCCTAGCGGAAGTTGAAACAGCCAAAGGTCGGAAACGTCTTGAGGCTGTTCTGAATAGGCGTCCCTATCCGCATTTCAAGCCAGTAGTTGGCCACCCCGACGTGATCTGCCGCATCGAGGAAGATGGTAAAGAAACGGTTGGTCGATTCATTGGTCGCGAGTTTATTGCGGTCGAGGCTCCCCGTTGAGCCGGCCCTTAGACTTTCTCGACAAGCGTCCGATCGTCATTGCTTTGGCCGGATCTAATGGTGCAGGCAAGTCGACTTTCTACGAAAGCTACTTGGCCGACGGCGGCTTGCGTTTCATCAACGCCGATGAACTGACGGCTTCGTTAGGTGTGACTGCATACGAAGCGGTAGAACTGGCAACGTCAATCCGCAGGGAACTTGTGAACCAGCGTGAGAGTTTCATCTTCGAAACTGTGCTGTCGGATCCTGTGGGCGATAAGGTTGAACAACTCGCCTCCTACGTGGCGTTTGGATACACCGTCGTTCTTATCTTCATCCGTATCGAAAGCGCTGACGAGTCGAGCAGGAGGGTTTCCATGCGTGCCTGCCAGGGCGGGCATGACGTTCCCGAAGAAAAGCTCAGGGCCAGTTTCGATCGGACTCAAGCCAATTTGCAGCGAGCTATTCAGCGACTACCTCACGTCATCGTCTTCAGTAATCAAGACTTGAGCAACCCCTATCAGTTTGTCGCATTGTACGAGAATGGCCAAATGATGGTTCGGAAAGAAGACTTATAGCTCGGCAAAGCGCGTTAGCTGATTCAGACGCATCAAGGAGGGAGAATTCTATGAGCCGTCAAGAACGATAAATCCCGCCCACAGACGCCGAACGTTGTCGGCCGGAAGAGGAAAACCTGCAAGACAAAGACTGGTTGAGAATCGGAGAGCATTGATTTCAAAAGCTCCTCGAAAAAAACTGAGGTGTCAGGCGTCATCGTTTTCCCCGGATAACGTCCAGTCATTCCGCAATGATTCGCTCGAAGGCATCGAAATCCGCGATCTTTTTTAAGATCGGACTTTTTGCGTAGCCACGGTTCAGTGCGTGGTAAATGAAATTTGCTTCATCGGCGCGTTTAGGTCTGGGCATTAGAACAGCGCAAAATGAGTCATTTCCCAAATCAATGATTCCTGACACGAATGGCACTGTCGGGTTGTAAGTGGTTTTAGGTGCAGTGTTTACGTAGTTCACGGCGAAGTTCTTTTCTGGGCTTCATCATTAGTTTGTAGCCGTGTCGTCGTCTTTTCAAGACTCGCGGTTCTAACCGGCCGGGTCGATTGGCGACTTCGCAATTTGCGATCTGTTTGAGCATGGTTAGTAGATAGCTTTCCAGTTCAGCGGGGGACACCTGTCCACTTGATAGTTGCATCCAGGATGCAAGAACGTATTGGCAGGTGCTTGTGAAG
>JANMNK010000827.1:0-3120 GCA_031373875.1 Pirellulaceae bacterium
GCGGAATCTTATTGCGGTCATCCAGCGTCGATGTCTTTCGAGACTCTACCGGAAAGGAACGCACGTTTACAAAATCGGAAATTGTTCAACGTAAAGAGCTAAAAACGTCGTTGATGCCCACGGGCTTGGTTGAACAAATGACCGATAAAGAAATCGCGGACCTGCTCGCGTTCTTAACGTTGGACACCAAAGACCAACCATGACGAAACCGGTAACTGCGAATAGCAATCACCGTGCTTGTTATTTGGGCTTGGCGTATTGGGTTCATCCAGCGTTTAAGATTCTTTGCGAATAAAATCTTTCAGCGTTCGTGGTTCCTGAGCATTTGAAGAATCATTTTCCTCGCGGGCAGAATCGCTCGTCGACTCGACTTGGTCCCCCGATTCGGTGGCTTTGGAGACATACGAATTTTCGCCCATGGAAACGGGAGCGACTTCTCTGCGTTCGTGGACGACACGATCGAATTTCATGAATCCCGACGTGACAACTTTCTCGGGTTTGCGGCCCGAAGGTTCCTTCTTCCGATTCTTTTCCTGCAATTGCATGCGAGTGGCGTTGATTGAGGTCGTAAGAGCCACGGCAGAAACTCGAGGCTGAGGAATTTCAATTTCTTCATCTGAATCAAAATCCACCGACTCCTCAGGTTTCGTGATAGCGGTTCGTACCACCATCGGTACGTGGATAGATTTATCGGCAACAGATTCGCTGGATGCGTCATCCGCACCAAGCTTGGTGGCAGTTCGGCTCGCTCCAAAACCTGCTGGCGTAGCCAACCGATCGGACTTCGCGGAACTTGCACTAGCCTGCATGGCCTGTTTGGTAAGCCTCTTCTGTCGCTTTCGTTCTTTCATAGCCAATTGACGGGCTCGTGTTTCAGCCGCTTCACGGTTTGCTCGCTCCGCGATCTGCGAAGATGCTAAATTGACAACGGGTGCAGGTTTGCTTTGGGAAGCCGTTTTGACGGTCGCGGTTTGTTGTTGCGCATCGGCAGCACGCTTTGGTGAAGACTCTTTTGCGATTGGGGTGCCTTGCGATTCAATCTTCTCCGGAACAATAACGTCCCTCGTTTTGATGCTGCGCACGATTACCCATGCGGCGACTATTATTAGCAGAGGAACACCATATAGGAGCGTTGTAAGCGCAGAATCCGATGCAGCCGTTTGTGGTTGGTTTTCTGGAACTGCTGTGGTTGCGGTGGTGGGCTGAGATTGGGACGGATCTGTGTTTTGGAAAATGTACGCCATCAAGGCTTTACCTGCATAAAAACGAGTTCTGTTGACTGTGATTTCAGTAGCACTGAGTCACCATTGTAGACAACCTTAGGTACTTGAACGAGATGCTAAATGGTGAAAATTCATTTACAGCGCGATGTATTTGGTTAACTTTCCAGCAACGTAGGAATGGCACAATCCACTCGCTCAATCAAACCAAAGTTCGCTTCCGCCAAAATTGATAAGCGGTTACAAATCACTCTGAAGCGCTGGCTGTTAGGTTTGCAGGCATGTCGAATGTTCGTATCAGTGAAGTGACGATGAACGAAATAGAGATTCCGTTTGGAAAGACTTTCTTGCGCATTCCGGTTCCCGCGAAATGCATTCCGACTGTTTTGCGAAAGCCACCCATGCCGGTACTCGCCGATCCAAAGCAGGCAGTGGAGCACGCTCTCCAATCTCCCGTTGGATGCGACTCGATGCGGGAACTGGCGAAGAACAATCCAAGTGTCTGCATCGTTATTTGCGACATCACCCGTCCAGTACCTAATGGCCTGCTATTGCCGAGTCTGGTTCGGGTCTTACTCGAGTCAGGCGTTGAACTTGAAAAGATTACGATCCTTGTCGCAACTGGATTGCATCGCCCCAATCTAGGCGAAGAACTGCTGGAGCTGATCGGCGACCAATGGGTTTTTGAAAACGTGCGGATTGAGAATCATGACGCGCGGGATGCTGAATCGATGGTTCGGTTGGGAGAGACCGCCACGGATAAAATTCCCATTGTGCTCTACCGACGACTCGTCGAAGCAGATTTGCGAATCGTAACCGGCTTGGTTGAGCCACATTTCATGGCAGGATATTCCGGGGGCAGGAAAGTGATAGCGCCAGGGGTTGCTGGTGAGGAAACCATTCGGACCTTTCACAACCATCGTTTCATGAGCGATGCCAACGCAACGAATTGCAATCTCCAAGACAATCCGCTTCATCGCGGGCAGTTGGAAATTCTGAAGACTCTTGGGGCGGTTTACGCTGTGAATACCGTCATCGACGAGCAGCGCATTTTGAGCTTTGTCAATTTCGGCGAGTGTCAACAAAGCCATCTGGAGGCTGTCGACTTTGTTCGCCGATATGCGGAAATACCTGTTGAGCACAAATTTTCCACGGTCGTTACAAGCGCTGCGGGATACCCGCTGGACAAGACTTACTACCAAACCGTCAAAGGCATGGTGGGGCCGATTCAAATTCTAAGCGATGGTGGCACACTGATCATCGCAAGCGCGTGCGAGGAAGGACTGGGTTCGCCTGAATTCCGCGAGTCTCAATTGAGCCTAATTCGCCAAGGCACGACTGCCTTCTTGGATTCCATTCGCGATAAACCGCTGGCAGATATCGACGGCTGGCAAAGCCAAATGCAGACAAGAGCGACGAATATCGGACGAGTGTTATTGTATAGCCCAGGCCTCAGTCCATCTGATCGTCAAGCAACCGGTGTCGAGATGATCGACAGTATCGAACATGCCATCGCCGACAGCATCTCTCGAAGCGGTAACCCAAACGTAGCCTTCATCCCCGAAGGCCCTTACGTCATCCCTGTAATAAAAGAGTAGTTCCGAGTAGTTCCCGCTTGCCGAGCGGGAACTGTGCTGCCTGGATATTCACCAACGGTTTTTTTTCGTTCAGGGCGAAGAAACTCTTTCGAAGTTATCGAAGTATTGCCGGCTTAACGCATAGATACCACCTCCCTCATTCGCCCCAAACGTCTACAGCCAATAGTTAACCTTGGTTAGCAACGCTGTTCCTGCCCGGCAGGCAGGAACTACTGTAGTTCCCGCTTGCCGAGCGTGAACTGTGCTGCCTGGATATTCACCAACGTTTTTTACCGGTTAGGGTATAGAAATCCGTCCGAAGT
>JANMNK010000835.1:0-6141 GCA_031373875.1 Pirellulaceae bacterium
AGGCGATTGCGGCGAGGAAGCCATCACACCAGAACTGCTGGAGATGCTAAACGATTCAGATCGCAGGGTTCGACTTGCCGTTATCAAGACGCTCGGTCGAATCGTGATGGAACATCCAAAGAAGAAGAATGAGCTCCACCCTTTTTTGGAGATAGCAATCAAGGACCGACGACGTAGTGTAAGCGATGAAGCTCAGCGAACATTGAATCGATGGTAGCTAGAATCGTTCTGGCATTTTTTGTCGGGTCGCGTCATCGGATGGGTATTTTGATAGAAATGGGACAAAACTTTGTCGGCTTGGGATCAGCATCCATTTTAGTACTTAATGCATTGAGTCAAAAAACCGCAATGAACGAGCCAGCACTTCGAGGGAGTAGCGGGCGCTCGCCATTCCGAGCCGCCAATACAGTTGCCATGCTGAAACGGGTTTGTGAAGACACGCCGCGCCCGATTCAAGATGTAATTCCAGAAACACCTGACTGGCTCTGCGCAATTATCGAACGCATATTAGAAGGACAAATCTCGAAAAACTTTTGACTCGAATGGCGGGGCACTTTGTCAAATGGGCATCTCCATGTTCAATTCAACGGTTTACTATGAGCCGCATTGTGAAAAACGAGGTTACGCGATGCCTTTCGTAAGTGATAATGCAAGGGTAGCAACATGTCACCAGACAGTAAGGCTAAATCAGATGTCCACCATCGGCAGTGAAAAAACAAGTCCACTGTGCGAAACCGTCGTGCAGGTTTGTCAAATCAGATTCTTTCTTTATTGCGCTGTTTTTGCAGTCGTGATGCAATTCGTATCAAGTACGACAGAAGCGGACGAGCCCTTGCAAGAACCTATCCAAAAAGACTCTTTAAAGCTCACGCTAGAGAGGTGGGCCAGCATTCAAAAAACGGCTCAGCAAAAAGGGCCGATTCAACCAGGCACTCTTGGCCCGTCCGCAGCGAAGCTTTTGCCGAGATTGAGGGAACTGTTACCTGAGGCCGATATCGGCTCAAAGTTAGTGTTATCCAGAGCGATCTGGCAAATCAGTGGAAAGGCAGAAGAACCAGCCAACGCGCTTGCCGAGATTATTTCTGCAGCTAATCGTTGGCGCTGCGAGGACGCTGTTTATCAGTTCTACGAAATGGGTTCGGCATCGTTCTGCGTGTTTCCTGCCATCTTGGCGTTGTCCAAAGATCCTCGCGATGCGGTCCGCGCATGCGCAGTGAACGTCCTTGGAGCGTTTGGTCCCGAACATAAACGCGAGACAGAGGAACACCTATTGGTTGCGATCAACGACAAATCACCGCAAGTTCGACTGGCAGCAAGTGAAGCCCTCGTTAAAGTCGGTGGATCGGTCAAGAATGCAATCGAAACCCTAGTCGATATCATTTCGCAACCGATGGAAATCGTCCATGCCGTATGGAAGGCAACGCCGGAAGAAAGATTGCTTGTCTCTGCAATCGAGGCGATTGGCAAACTTGAGGAGGAAGCCGTCGATGCCGTCCGGCCATTGTGCAGCCACCTGAACTCGCCGAACATCAATGTGCGGCAAGCGGCCGCCAGCGCGCTTGGGAAAATCGGACCAGGGGCAGAGCCAGCCATACCCCAACTCCGTATTGCGATGCGAGACACGGAGTCGAGTGCTGTTCCGATGGTGCATATTGTAATTAGCGCAGGAGACGAAGCAGCCAAGGCGCTCGGCTCTATTGGGCCAGCTGCCGTTCCAGAATTGATCGCCGCGTTGAAGGATATAAGCAAGGTTGCAAGGGTTCGCGCCATTCGAGTACTGGGTGGGAATCGTGGAGCAGCTCGAAAAACGGCGATACCGATTGCCGCAAAGCTTTCAGACAAGAGTGCCACAGTTCGGCTTGAAGCGATCAAAGCGTTAGGTAAGCTTGGAAAGGAGGGCAACTTAGCTGCTCCTGCGTTGACAAAATTCCTGTTCACTTCGTGTGGACTAACTTCTTTCCCATCCGGCAGTGGCATCGGACTCACCGAGCAGTTTAGTTCTGAGGCCCTGCTGGCTTTGCGAAGTATAGAAGCCACCGAGACGCAGGTAGTTCCGGTATTGTTGGATTCGCTGGGTTGGAAAGAGAATCCAACGCTGGAGTCCATTGCCGTTATTCGACAATATCCTAACCGAATCACAGAATTGGTTTCGCCCCTGCGTCGATTGTTGGCAGACGAGAACCTCGGTGCTGCGTGCGCACTGGCAACGCTCGGCGTCAGCGATAGAAAAATACAAACGATCTTGGCCGACAATCTGATTGACGACCAAGGTGTCAACTCGGTCGCGGCCCTGGGCATTGGGCAGTTGATTGCACATGGCATTAAGCTAGACGAAGTAGTCTCAGCCCAACTGTCTGCAGCAAAGGAGTACTATTCGATTTCGATTTTGACGATCCTGTTTCGATTGAAGCCAGATGACGAATCAACTTTGTCAGCGTTGATGTCGGCCATGAGAGATTTCAATCCAATGTTTACTTCGGAAATCGATCTCGAAGAAGCGGAAGCGGCGCTGGTTGATTTGATCCATCATCCGCGAGTGAAGGATGCGTTGTTGAAAGACCTAGACAATCGCCCAGTCTTGATCCGGTCGCATTATTTATCGCCAAGAATCCTGATTGCAGCGAATCAAAATCAGGAAGAGGCCTTCAAGTGTTTAGAGAGGGAGTTGGCGCTCAAAGACAACATCTCCGAGTTTGCTGGAATAGTCGACTTATTGGGCAAGCGACCGCTCAGCGAACCCGCGAAAGCGCTACTGGTTCAATTGCTAGGTTGCGAGGAACGCCGAATAGTAGGTGGCGATTTCCACAGTGGGGGTGGCGAATTGCGCATGGTCGGGGATCGGGCTGCACGCGCTTTAGTCCGGCAACATGCAGTATCAGCCCTTGTTGAACAATTAACTAACACCGGTGCGCAGGTCCGAGTGCGAGTGGTGCGTGCTTTAGGAGCCTGCGGCGCCGTAGCCGTTGCACCGAAGCTGATCGGATTAGCAAAGGATTCGGATCCCAGAGTTCGTCTTGAAGTTATCAAGACGATCGGCCGATTCGGAACGGAACATTTTGAGAAGAGAATTGAGCTGCGACCCGTGCTGGAAAGCGCAACAGGAGATCGGCTCCGGACGGTAAGAGACCAAGCCTCGAGAGAGTTGCTGCGTTGGTGACTATTTGGACAGGAAGTTTTTTTGAGTCCGCGGACAGTGTTAAAATACCTAAATTCTGGGAATTGAATGTCGGGTCAGCGCCTCGATTGGGAACCAATTCTTTGGCCGAGAACGCATGGCTTTTTTTGCTGCCGCTTGGGAAAACCTAAGCGAGGCGAACGTGAAACGATGAGAATGCAAGTCAAAACAGGAACCTGAACATGAGGAGAACCGATTTTCCCGCGAAATGGACTCGTGGTCACACCCCTTTAAAGGCCCTATGTATCTCTTGGTCAGTGTTGATATTTGTCGTCTTGGCGGTTGGGAAACATGCTAAAGTATGCGCACAGTCGCCCGAACTAAGCTTTACGAAAAAGCAACTGCATGACGCAGTTGGACAGCTCGAGAGCAATTTAGCGGTAGACCTAGACGATTCCGAAGCAGTTTTGAAGCGTGCGATCAAAGTCCCCGCGTTTCGTGAACTGGCAACTTCCTCGCTGGCACTAGTTTATGTCAAGCGTGGCAATCTGGCGCCGGTTGAGAACTTTCTTCGCCAAGCGAACAGGTTGTTTCCCAAGCCAACGCCGGAGCAGCAGAACCTCTTGCTCCGAATTCAACTTAACTATGATTTTGCGAATGGTTCCGAAACCGCAACGGAGGGGTTCTCGAAATTGGTCCATTCGACGTTAAATGAAGAACTCGCACCGAACAATCGCCTCGCAAATGGCGCGATGCTCGGGACGATGGTTGGTCTGCTTGAGCTGACTGCTGCACAATCTCCGATAGACCGTGCTGTGCTGACATCGGCAAAAGACTCGTTGCTCAATTCCAAAAATGTCGAACTAGTCATTACTTTCGATTCAAGATACCGCAAAACTAAAACGCATGCGGATGCTCTCGCGAACTGGCTAACGGCTCATCAAGACAATTCGCTCGAAGAAGTGACGATGGAAGCTGCCGCCAATGAGGAACAATTAAGAGTCGCGATTCAGGATCGTGAACAATCGGCCACTAGCATTCGTCAAGAAACAAAGGAACTTCGAAAGAGTGTGTATCATTTGGAAAAAAAGAAGGTGGCAATCCAACATGAAATCAATGCTGTTTTATTTCAATGGAACTGCACTCCGGAAGTGCACAATCCGATCAAACCAGATCGCAGTAGAATAACAGTTGCGACGACGGAAGAGGTTAAGGTTGGTAAACGCAAGGTTAAGACACGGAAGACTAGGTTGAATAGGAAAGGAGAGCGGGAAGAGTATGAAGATGAAGAGGAGGAGGACGTTTATGAAACTAGGCGTCGCCCACAGAGGGACATAGACCGAGATCTTGACGCGATTTATCTGCCGCTTTTGAATCGGTATAATGCATTGTTGGCAGCACGCCAAGCATTCATAGATCGAAAGGCACAATACGAACTCCAGTTCCGAAATGCTCAGACCGAGATCCAAGCCGCGAGGCAAGCGATAGAATCGCTTGAAGAAAAAGGAAAGCATGAACAGGTAGAGATGAGGCGACTTCGCACAGCAGTAAGCGTTGAACGGGAAGCGGTGAACGCACTTCAATCTGGTCGACCCGAGACTGCATTTCGACCACCAAATTTTGAGTTGTTCGACTTCGCTTTGGAGGCCAAGGTCCTGCAGAGCGGAATGGTCAATAACAAGGAATGAATAACATGCAGGGGGGCGTGACCATCTGCTTCATAGAGATGGTAAGTATCCCCCGCTATGAACGCGGGGAGATTTCCGCAAGCGTCGGCCCGAATCAATTGCAATAGTTAGGACTTGATCTGACATTCAGAATTGGATAATAGGATACGCACGGTTGTTTGCTAGCGACACGAAGTGAGCGCAGCGAACGGAGTGTTGCTAGCAAACAACCGTGCCCCTCGCACAACAATGGAGTGTTACAAATGACCAGTCAAGAACGCAAGATCGTTGATCGTAAAGTTGGATTGCTCAAGCTCGCGCAAAAGCTTGGCAGCGTCTCGGAGGCATGCAAAGTCTTCGGCTACTCAAGAGATAGTTTCTACCGATTTAAAGAGCTCTATGAGACCGGTGGTGATGAAGCCCTCAAGGAGATTTCCAAGAAGAAGCCCGTCGCGAAAAATCGATGCGAACCGGCAATCGAACAAGCCATTCTCAAGATGGCATTTGAGCAACCGGCCCATGGGCAAGTTCGCGTTAGCAACGAACTGAAGAAGCAAGGACTTTTGATTTCGCCAAGTGGCGTACGAAGTGTGTGGCTTCGGCATGACCTGGAGACTTTTAAAAAGCGACTCAAAGCGCTCGAAGCTCGTGTTGCACAGGATGGAGGTGTACTTACCGAAGAACAAGTTATAGCGTTGGAAAAGACGCGTAAAGAAGACGAAGCGCAAGGTCAGATTGAGACCGAACACCCAGGGTATTTGGGCGCCCAAGATACGTTTTACGTTGGGACCATCAAGGGAGTCGGACGCATCTATCAGCAAACATTTATCGACACGTATTCGAAAGTTGCATTTGCCAAGCTATATGATCGCAAGAATGCACTCGTTGCTGCCGATATGCTTAATGACCAAGTGATACCTTTCTTCGAAGAACAAGATGTTCCGATGCTTCGCATCCTAACCGATCGAGGCACTGAGTACTGCGGAAGCCCAGAGCATCATGAGTACGAACTCTATCTTGGTATCGAAGAGATCGAACACACAAGGACCAAAGCGCGAAGCCCACAGACGAATGGAATCTGTGAGCGTTTCCACAAGACAATGCTTCAAGAGTTCTATCAGATCGCATTTCGAAAGAAGCTCTACGAATCGATAGAGCAACTTCAGCATGATGTTGATCGATGGATTAAGAGCTACAATGAAGAGAGGCCGCACTCAGGGAGGTTCTGCTTTGGCAAGACGCCAATGCAAACGTTCCTCGATTCGAAACAGTTAGTCGAACAAAAAATGCTCGACCAACTCGTACAATCCAGTACGTAAAAATGGGTAGTTTCCGTCAGATCAAATACTGGCTACTACA